>NZ_KV789354.1:80856-207583 GCF_001807555.1 Brevibacterium sp. HMSC08F02
GATTTGCGGTGTAATGCGTTTTCACGCGTTAATGCGGCGCATTACGGCGTGAGTTTGCATTAAAGCGTGAGTCTGGACCGCTAAGGCTGCACTTCAGCTGCCGGCAGCCCAGCCGGCCGCCGCGAGTTTGGCCCTCTGGCAGCCAGCCCGTCGGTAACCAAGCCGGACGTTGCCGATAATTCCGTCCCTCCGCCTCGTTGTTCGGCCCGGTGACGCAGATTTGCGGTGTAATGCGTGTTCACGGGTTAATGTGCCGCATTAGTGCGTGATTCTGCATTAAAGCGTGAGTCTGGCGTGCGAGCGCTGTGCCAACCCGCCACCCCGCAGGCACAAAGAAGCGGGGCCCGGGTGTTTACCCGAGCCCCGCTTAAGCGCGTCAACGTCAGCGCCAGCGCCTCAGCTTCAGCGCGTCAACGCCTCAGCGTCGGCGCTTCAGCTGATCACTTCTTGTGGCCGACGATGGTCCAGTCCGTGGTTTCGAACTGCGCCGAACCGAGGTTCACGACGTCTTCCGAAACACCGTGGACGGTCGGGGTGGCGTAGAAGGGGATCATGACCTTTTCAGCCCAGAACTGCTTGTCCATTTCGTTGGCCAGTTCGAGGCGCTTGTCCGGGTCCGCTTCGTTCTGGGAGGCCTTGACGGCCTTGCCGATGTCTTCGTTCGAAATACCGAAGTAGTTCTGCTGCGATTCAGCCGGATAGAACAGGTTCGCGGTCGTGGTGATCGGGAACGGGGTGCCCTGCCAGGAGAACGTCACCATGTCGAAGTTCTTCGGGGTCACGTAGTCGGTGAAGTACTTGTCAGCCGGGACGGTGTCCAGCTTGACCTTCATGCCGATCTTGTTGAGGTCGTTCATGACCTGCTTGGCGCGCTTTTCGTTCGAAGCGGTGTCAGCCGGAACGACAACCGAGAATTCGAGCTTTTCGCCGTCCTTTTCGTAGACTCCGTCGTCGTTCTTTTCGTAGCCGGCGTCCTGCAGGATCTTCTCGGCGTCTTCGGGCTTGTGCTGTGCCCAGCCGTCCGTGTTGTCCTGGTAGCCGTCCTGACCGGGCATGAACGTGTAGTTGTTGACGTTGATGACCGGAGCTTCAACCGGACCGACAGCAGCCTGGCCGATGACGTCGCGGTTGACTGCCATACCGATGGCTTCGCGAACCTTTTCGTCCTTCAGGCCCGGGCGGGTGGCGTTCATGGTCAGGTGCGTGTACATCAGACCGGTCGATTTGTAGATCTTCGCGTCGCCGCGGTTCTTAGCGGTTTCGTAGGCGTCACCGTCGGTGCCGATGTTAACGAGGTCGATTTCCTTGTTGGCGAAGGCCTGACCCTGCTGCGGCTGCGAGACCACGCGGTAGGTGATCTTGTCCAGCTTCGGCTTGTCGCCCCACCACTTGTCGTTCGGTTCCATCGTCACGGTCTTGGCGCTCTTGTCGAGCTTGGTTGCCTTGAACGGACCCGAAGCCGGCACGAATTCGTCCTTGAAGCCTTCGTTGAACTTCTTGGCGTCAGACGAAACTTCGTTGGGCAGCAGCGGGAACACGTAGTTCTGCCAGTCACCGAAGACACCGTCGTAGGTGATGGTGACTTCCTTCTTGTCGGAACCGACTTCAACGGACTTGATGCTCTCCCAGCCCTGGGTGGAAGCGACCTGGTAGTCCTCCTTCTTGCCATTGGTGGCTTCCCAGAAGGCCTTGAGGTCTTCACCGTCGATCGGGGTGCCGTCGTCCCAGACAGCGTCCTTGTTGTACTTCAGCTTGACGGTCGTCGGGTTGTCGCCGGTGAGCTCCATCGACTCGATGTAGTCAGGGTTCGCTTCAGCCTTGCCCTCAGCGTCGAGCTTGATGCCGCCGCTGACGGTCGGACCGTACATGTCGTTAACGTCGACGAGGGCGCCGTCAGCCTGGCTGATGTTGAAGTTGCCGGGCCATTCCGTCAGGGGGAGGGTCAGTTCGCCGCCGTCCTGAACTTCGTCGGCTTCGGCCTTCGTCATGTCGACGTTTGGCAGTTCAGGCTGGTCGCCGCCGCCTTCGCCGCCGCCAGCTGAGCCGCTGTCGCCGCTCTGGCATGCCGACAGCACCAGCGCTGCCGCCGCTGTTGCGGCTACCAGGGCGCTCAAGCGCGTCTTCTTGATTGCCATGAGTTTCCTTTCTCCGGGGTCGTTCAGACCGTAGGGTGGCTTTTCTCCAATAGCCCGCTGTTTTCCGTGTGGTGGCACGCGGCTGCCGATTCCCCAACCTTGCGCAGTTCGGGACTGACCTCTCGACACTTGGCCTGGGCGTCAGCGTCGAGCAGCTTGTAGAGGGGGCAGCGCGACACGAACGCGCACCCCGTGAATTCCTGCGTGGGTGCAGGAAGATCGCCCTCCAGAAGCACCTGGGTGCGCTTGGATTCGACCTCCGGGTCTGGAACCGGTACAGCCGAAATGAGCGCACGCGTGTACGGGTGCTTGGGGTTTTCGTAGACGTCTGCCACGGGCCCGTATTCGATGATGCGGCCCAGGTACATAACGGCAATGACGTCGGAGATCTGGCGGACAACCGCGAGGTCGTGGGCAACGAAAACGTAGGACAGTCCCAGGCGGTCGCGCAGGTCTTCCAGCAGGTTGATGACACCGGCCTGAATCGACACGTCGAGTGCTGACACCGGTTCGTCCAGCACGAGCACCTTCGGGTCGGTGATGAGTGCTCGGGCAATGCCGATGCGCTGCTTCTGACCGCCGGAGAATTCGTGCGGGTAGCGCGATGCCATGCTGCGGTCGAGTCCGACAAGTTCGAGCATGTCGCCGACTCGCTTTTCGCGGTCTGCTGCTGCCACGCCGTGGGCGGTCAGCGGTTCGCCCACGATGTCGAGCACCGGCAGGCGCGGGTCGAGAGCAGCCGAGGGGTTCTGGAAGACGATCTGCACGTCTTTGCGCATTTCCCGACGCTGCTGAGGACTTGCACTTTCGACGTCGATGCCGTTGATGCTGATGGTGCCCGACTGGGGTTTCTTCATCTCCATGACCTGCGTGACAGCAGTCGACTTACCGCATCCGGATTCGCCCACTAAGCCGAGCGTTTGCCCGGTCTGCAGCTCAAAGGAGATCCCGTCGACAGCCCGGACGGTACCCACGCGACGGCGGAAAACAGCGCCTTTCGTCAACGGGAAGTGCTTGACGAGGTCAGTCACCTCGAGAACCTTTTCCCGACCCGAACGGTCGACGATTTCAACCGGTTCGGGGCGCGGGAAGATCTCGTGGGCTTTCAGCGCACCCGAATCGATCTCGTCAGCCCTGATACAGGCCGCAAAGTGACCCTCGGAGTCGACCACGGATTCCGCGGCCGGCACCTCGCCGTGGACCTCCTGAAGATCCGGTTCGGCTTCAAGGCAGGCCTCGACGGCAATCGGGCAGCGCTCCGCAAAGGGGCAGCCCTTCGGCAGCGCGTTCAGCTGCGGAGGCCGACCTTCAAGCGGTACCAGGCGCTCCTTGCCGGCGGTGACGACGTTCGGCACGGAGCGCAGCAGGCCGATGGTGTATGGCATGCGCGGCCGGTAGAAGATGTCGTCAATGCTGCCGGTCTCAATGAGCTTCCCGGCGTACATGACGGCCACCTTGTCGGCGTAGCCGGCAACAACACCGAGGTCGTGGGTGATGAGGACGATGGCCGCCCCCGTGATTTCCTGTGCCTTGCGCAGAAGTTCCATGATCTGCGCCTGGATCGTCACGTCAAGTGCCGTTGTAGGTTCGTCGGCGATGATGAGGTCGGGGTCGTTCGCGATCGCAATTGCGATCATGGCTCGCTGGCGCATACCGCCGGAGTATTCGTGGGGGAAGGCGTTCGCCCGGTTTTCGGGGTCGGGAATGCCGACGGTCCGCAGCAGTTCAACCGCGCGTTCCCACGCTGCTTCCTTCGAGAGCTTGGGGTCGTGGATGATGAGCGCTTCCACAATCTGCTTGCCCACCGGGTGGACCGGGTTGAGTGCCGAAAGCGGGTCCTGGAAGACCATCGCGATGTTCGATCCGCGCAGGCGCGACATCTGGTGGTCGGTTTTGCCGATGAGCGATTCGCCCTTGTAGCGGATGTCGCCGCTGATCTGCGCGGTTGACGGCAGAAGCCCCATGACCGCGGTGGACGACACGGACTTACCGGAACCGGATTCACCGACGATCGCGAGGAACTCGCCCTTCTTCACGGAGTAGCTGACTCCGCGGACGGCTTGGACGGGGGCGGACTTCCGCTGGGGGAAGGTGACGGAAAGGTTTTCGACTTCGAGGACGGGAGCCTCGTCTACAGCACCGCCCGAGGCGGTGGTCTGGGTGGAGAGTTCGGTGTCAGCCACGGTTCACTCCTGAGGTGGGGTCGATGGCATCGCGCAGTGCGTCGGCGACGACGGACACTGCTGTCAGCAGCAGTACGAGGGCGGCGGCGGGGAACAGGAAGACCCAGGGGCGGGTGACCGCGCCGGAGGTTCCCGCCGAGAGCAGGGTGCCGATTGAAATGTCAGGCGACTGCACGCCCAGGCCGAAGAACGACAGCGACGTTTCAGCCAGCACGGCTCCGACCACACCGAGGGTGGCGTCGACGATGAGCAGCGATGCGATGTTCGGGATGATGTGGCGAACCAGGATTGTGGGTGTGCCAAGGCCCATGTAGCGGGCAGCCTGGACGAATTCGGCGTTGCGCAGTGACTTGGTCTGTGCTTTCACGACCTGCGCGGTGACCATCCACGCGAACAGCGCCACGATGATGATGATCGCGACCCACGACAGTCCCTTGAGTGCGGGGGCGAACAGCAGCAGGACGAAGAACGACGGCAACACCAGCATGAAGTTGATCAGCCAGTTGATGGCCATTTCGACCTTGCCGCCCAGGTAGCCGGCGAGCGAGCCCATGATGGCCGCGATGATGGTGCCGATGATGCCGGCGGCAAGACCGATGATGATCGACTTGCGCAGGCCGACGACCACCTGGGCGTAGATGTCGTAGCCGTCGGTGTCGGTTCCGAACCAGTGTTCGGCCGACGGCGCCTTGTTGAGGTTGAAGGCGTCCTGATCGTTCGGCCCGTAGATGTTGAACATGTTGCCGAACACGGCGAACAGAACCATGAACGCAAGGATCGAACCGCCGATCCAGAAGCGCGGTGATGAGAACAGCCTGCGGAAGATCAGGCGGGTTCGGGAAACCGGCTTGGCGTCGGCAACTGTCTTCAGGGCGTCTTCGCCGATGTTGCCTGCCGGACGTTCGATGTCTGCGGTCGGTGCTGCGTTGATTGAGGGGTCTGCGTTGTGCGCGGTTTTCTTGTTCATCATGACCTCACTCGGGGGTCGAGCGCGGCGTAGAGCACTTCTGACAGCGTGGAGGAGATCAGAACGAGCACTGCCGCGAAGAAGGTGGTGCCGGCGGCCGCGTTGATGTCGGAGCCGGTGATGGAGTCAAGGGCCATCTGTCCCATGCCGTTCCAGGAGAAGATGATCTCCAGGAACGTCGAGCCGGCGAGCATGGTGCCGAAGCTGTACGCGAAGTACGTGGACATGGGGATGATGGCGACGCGCACGCCGTGCTTCCACAGCGCGGTTTTGCGGGTGAGCCCCTTCGAGCGGGCCGTGCGAATGTAGTCGGCTCCCAGGACGTCGAGCATCATTGATCGCTGGTAGCGGGAGTAGATGGCCGCACCGAAAACGACGAGCGCGATGGTGGGCAAGAGCATGTGGGATATCGTGTCGGCCACTTGCGGCCAGAAGCCGTGCACCCCGGGCGTTGCCGGCCCCACAAATCTGATGAGCTGTGTGCCCACCGCGTTGTTGAATCCGGTCGCGAGGATCATGAGGATGATGCCCAAGACGAACGTCGGGGTTGCGTTGATGACGTAGGTCAGCGCAGTGATGATGTTGTCGGAGGCCTTGTACTGGCGGACTGCACCCCACACGCCGATCGCCACACCCAGGAGGGCGCCGAGGATGCTGCCGACGATCAGCAGGCGCAGGCTGACAACGGAGCGGCCGAGCATTTCGGTCAGCACGGGCTGCCCGCCTACCGTTAGACCGAAGTCTGCGTGGAAGAGGATGTTGGTCGCCCAGTTCCAGGTTCGGGTGATGAGCGGGGTGTCGGGGTTGACGCCGAGTTCATCGAGTTTGGCGGTGATGGTGCTTTCGGGAAGTGGGGGATTCTTACCGCGATAGCGCTTCGCCGGGTCCATAAAGCTGGAGGTCAGCATGTACGCGCACGTGGTTGCCAGTGCCGTGAGGATCACGTAGTTGACAACTCGCCGGAGGATGTAGGCGATCATCTGGTCTCATTGGTGTCGGGGACATTCACAGGGGGTGCCCGATGTTCTTCAACCACGGCACCAGTGCCGTGATGTGAAACACATCGGATGCATCGATAGTAATGCAAGTCACGGACACCTGTGGCCGAATCCTCAAAAAATCGTCAAAAAACCCTCCAGTAAAGTTGAGTTATGGAATCCTGCGAATGGCAGCGGGACATCCTCGGTCCCGGTTTTCAGCAGCTTGCCCTTCCGCTTGCCAATGGGCAGAGGGCGACTCTTGTTCGGTGCGATTCGGCACTTGATGCGGCACTTGCGGCAGAGCGCGTGCCCGAAGACGAATCGGGAAGTCAGCCGGCAGGGGAAAATTTCCTGCGCGACACAGCGGTTCTCTACCTGCACGGCTGGTCAGACTACTTCTTCAACCGCCGTTTGGCGCGCCTGTGGACGAGCTTCGGTGCGCGGTTCTACGCCTTGGACCTGCGGGACTACGGCCGTAACCTGCGGCCCGGCGATCCTGACCAAATGCCCGGCTACATCGATGACCTGGCGACCTATGACGAAGAGATCGAAGCCGCACTCGCCATCATCAGCGCAGAGAATCCGACTAGTCGGACAGTTCTTGCGGCGCACTCCACTGGAGGGCTCATTGCGGCACTGTGGGCCAACAGAAATCCGGGTCGGCTTAAAGCCCTGGCCCTCAACGCGCCGTGGCTTGAGTTTCAGTTCTCTGCCGCGGCCCGGCGGATCACCACCCCATTCCTGGGAAGCAGCAAGCGCAAGGAGAGGGCGCCTCGTGCACTTCCGCTGGCCATCCCGAACTTCTACGTGCAGGCGGCCAGCGAGAATCACGGCGCCCCGCCGTGGGATCTGGCGCTCAAACCGCCGAACGGCTTCCCGGTTTACGGGCAGTGGCTGCGCGCGATCTTCGATGGGCACGAGGAGGTGGCAGCCGGCTTAGACATTCAGGAACCGGTGCTCGTGCAGATCTCCCAGGAAAGCTTCCGTGGTACCTCGTACACGACGAAGATGGCGCATTCGGACATTGTGCTGGACGTTGATCGGATCGCCCGGCGCGCCGTCAGGCTGGGACGAGTGGCCGTGCTCGCCCGAGTGGCAGGAGCCGTCCACGACGTCTTCCTGTCCGACCGCAGCGCCTTCCAGACGGCCGCCCGGCAGCTGGAGCAGTTCGCCCGCGGCTACATCGCCGGCTGACCCTCGCTGCGGTCAGCCGTTCTTCTTGTCGGCTTTCTTCTGGCGCTGGCGTTCCCAGAATTCCTTCGTGGTCACTTCGTCGGTGCCGTCCCACGCGGTGACGCCTTCGAACTCGGGGAAGTCCTTTTGGTGGAAGATGGGGTCTTCGCCGCTGCGGCGCTGTTTCATGTAGTGCTTGAGCACCGTGAACGCCTTGTCAGACAGGATGACGACGGCGACCAGGTTGATGACCGCCATGATGGCCATGAAGATGTTCGCCGCCGTCCAGACGGTGTCGAGGGCGACGACGGCGCCGATGAACACCGAGGCCATCACGACGATGCGGTAGGCGAGCATTGCGCCCTTGGACTTCGTGATGAACTCGAGGTTCGATTCGCCGTAGTAGTAGTTGCCGATGATCGACGAGAACGCGAAGAAGAAGATCGCGATCGTCAGGAAGTGCACGGCCCACTGGCCCAGCTGGGCAGCCAGGGCGGTTTGGGTCAGCTGAGCGCCGACTGCTTCGTCGTATTCGGGGTTCGACAGCAGGACGATGAAACCGGTGATGGTGCACACGAGGATCGTGTCGAAGTACACGCCGAGGGCCTGCACGAGGCCCTGCTTGGCCGGGTGCGATGCCGACGAGGTGGCAGCCGCGTTGGGCACCGAACCGATACCTGCCTCGTTGGAGAACAGACCGCGTTTGATGCCCTGGGTGATGATGACGCCGATTGCGGCACCGGACACGGATTCCATGGTGAACGCCTGCTGGACGATGAGCGCGAGCATCGGCGGGACGGCCGACAGGTTTGTGATCACCACGAGGATGCCGAGGAACAGGTAGAGGACGGCCATGACGGGCACGATGAACGCGGTGACGTTGGAAATCCGCTGCACACCGCCGAGGAAGATCGCCAGGCCGGCGACACCGAGGACGATGCCGACGATTGCCTTGAAGCCGAAGCTGGGGGTATCCATGTTGAACGAGGTGGACAGGGAATCCACGATCGAGTTCGACTGCACGGTGTTGAACACGATGCCGTAGGTGACGATCACGATGACGGCGAAAACGGAGCCGAGCCACGGGCTCTTGAGTCCGCGCGCAATGTAGTAGGCCGGTCCGCCGCGGAATGCCGCGCCGTCTTTCACTTTGTACAGCTGTCCGAGGGTCGATTCGACGAAAGCGGTGGCACCGCCGACGATTGCGGTCACCCACATCCAGAACAGGGCACCCGGTCCGCCGACTGAAATTGCCAGCGCGACACCTGCGATGTTGGCGGTGCCCACGCGTGATGCGGCAGAGATCGAGAAGGCGCGGAAGGGCGAGATGTTCTTGTTGCCGTCTTTGTCGTGCCCTGCTGGTTCCTTGATGACGCGGAACATCTCCGGCAGCAGGCGCAGCTGCACAACCCCGGTGCGCACCGTGAAGTACAGGCCCAGCGGCAGCAGGGCGAACAGCAAGACCCACCCGAGCCATCCATCGACGGTCGACAGCAGTTCGTTGAAGGCTTCCATAGGGGACTCCCAAGGTTTCTGACGGGGTGTGGTGGTCACACGATGTGTCTGTTGTCGGCGCTCGCTTCTTCCACTGTAGAACGGGTTCCACTGTAGGGCAGGAAAAGACGTGGAAATGCCGGCGGGGCGCAGTGCCTGTCAGCAGCTGCGCCCCGCGGAGAGAGTGAATAGGAGAGAAGTGAACGAAGGGTTCAGTCCTGTGCCCGGTACTTTTCGAAGACGGGCACGAGGCGGTTGAGGCCTTCGCGGATGACTTCCGGGGTGTGCGAAACGAACGATAGGCGCAGGGTGCGGTCGTCGTGGTCTGCCACGTGGAATTCTTTTCCGGGCACGTAGATGGTGCCGTGTTCGATTGCGCTGTAGACCATTTCGGAGGCCCGGTAGCCTTCTGGCAGGCGAACCCAGATGAACATGCCGCCGGTCGGTCGGTTGAATTCGGACCCTTCCGGCAGGATTTCGCCGAGCACTTCCAGCATGGTTTCCATGCGCTGCTTGTAGGCGGCGCGGTGGACGGCGATTTTCGCGTCCAGGTCGGTGGTGTCCAGGTACTGGGCGGTGATCAGCTGGTCGAGGGTTCCCGTCTGCATGGCGCTGCCCTGTTTGGCCAGGCCGATGTGCGACAGGACGTCACGCGGTCCGCGAACCCAGCCCACGCGCAGACCGGGTGACAGTGTTTTCGACACTGTGTTGCACAGCAGGCTGCGGTCGGCCAGGCGCGGGTCAGCGGAAATGGGCAGGAGGTCTGAGATCTCATCGAACCACAGGGCCGAGTAGGGGTCGTCTTCGATCAGCCAGGTTTCGCTTTCGGCCATGATGTCGGCGACCTGTTTGCGGCGGGATTCTGGCATTGTCACGCCGGTTGGGTTCTGGAATGTGGGGATCAGGTAGACACCGCGCGGCTGGTGTTTGCGGATCTGTTCGGCAAGGTGCTCAGGGTCAGCGCCGTCTTCGTCCACCCGAACGGGCTGGAAGTCCACACCCTGCAGTCCGAAGGCCTGGATGGCGGACATGTAGGTGGGGTTCTCCACCAGCAGAACATCGCCCTCGTTGAAGAGGGTCTGGGCGATCAGTCCGAGTCCCTGCTGGGATCCGGAGGTGATGACGACGTCTTCGGGCTCTGTGGGCAGCCCTTTGCGGGACAGTTCGCGGGCAGCGGCGGCCAGCATGCTGCTTTCGCCCATGGTGCTGCCGTATTGCAGCGCGTCACCGCCGATCGTGTCGAGCACGATGTTCATGGCTTCGCGGATGCCTTCAACATCGAATAGTTCGGGGTCGGGGTGACCGCCCGCGAAGCTGATGATGCCGGGGGATTCGGCAAGGTCGAAGAGTTTGCGGATAGGGGAGGCTCCAATGCCTGCCAGATGCCTGTTCAACGCTGAACGAAAATCTGTCATGAGAGGAATAGTAAGGCATTGGGAAGCGGATTGGGGCACAAAGGGGTAGTGTTCGTTCTCGAATCTGTTCCGCGGGGGCAACACCCCCTGCCCGCGCGGCACTCAGGCCCTTCAATCAACGGAGATCCCGTGCCCAACCAGACTGCTCAGACCGTGCCCTTCAGAACTGTCATCACCCTCGGGCTGATGTTTTTCGCTGTGTTTATGGGTGCGGGCAACATCATCTTCCCGCCGCTTCTGGGACAGCAGTCGGGAACTGCGTTCCCGTTGGCGATGATCGGCTTTCTTCTGACCGGTGTGGGCCTTCCGGCACTTGCGCTTGTGGCTGTTTCACGCGTGGGCGGGCTGGAGCGCCTGTCCGCCAGGGTCGGCAGCGCCTTTGGAGTCGTCTTCACTGTGCTCGCCTATCTGCTGATCGGACCGTCGTTCGGCATTCCGCGCACCGCGACGGTGTCCTATGAGGTTGGGGTCGCCCCGCTTCTGCCGAATGCGGGTGATTCGCAGTGGCCTCTGGTGGTGTACGCGCTGGTGTTCTTCATCATCACCCTCGTGCTGGCCGCCAACCCCACGAAGATCGTCGACTGGATCGGCAAGATGCTCGCCCCGGTGCTGGTGCTTGTGATTGCGGTGTTTGCCATCAAGGCTCTGATCAACCCTCTGGGTGGATTCGGTGAGCCGGTCGGCGATTATTCAAATGCCGCTCTGCAGACTGGTTTTGTTCAGGGTTATCTGACGGTTGATGCGGTCGCTGCTCTGGTACTCGGCATTCTTGTTGTTTCCGGCTTTGCCGGTGTTGGAGTGACCAACCCGACCATCATCCGCAGGAAGATGCCGTGGGTTGTGCTCGTCATGTCGATCGGGCTGTCGCTGGTCTACATTTCGCTGGGCTACATCGGGGCCACCAGCCGCTCCGCGGTGGGTGAGCAGGACAACGGCGGAGCTCTGCTTGCCGAGGTGTCGCGTGCCCTTTTCGGCGGCGTCGGGGGTGCTCTTCTGGCGGCTGTCATCATCATGGCCTGCCTGACGACCTCGATTGGTCTGGTGTCGTCGATGGCGGAATTCTTCTCGGATCTTGTTCCGAAGGTGTCCTACCGCGCGTGGGCGATCATCTTCTCGGTCATCGGCTTCCTGTTTGCGAATGTTGGTCTGGATGCGCTCATCGCGCTTGCTCTGCCGATGCTCATGGCGGTCTACCCGGTCACTCTGGTGCTGGTGCTCCTGTACTTCTTCGAGAAGCTTTTCCGAGGTGACCGTCTGGTCTATCGTCTGGCCGTCATCTTCACGGCTGTCATCAGTGTTCTTGGCGGCCTGAAAGAAGCCGGTCTGGGTGGCGAGGCGGTCGATTCGATCCTCGACGCGCTGCCGTGGGGTGCTGATGGTCTCGGCTGGGTCGTGCCCGCTCTGGTGGGTGTGGCAATCGGCGTTGTCTTGCACTTTGTTTTGGGCCGTCACGATCAGGATCACACGGCCCGTCTTGACGCCCGGATGAAGGAAAAGTCCGGCGGAACGCTGTAACGGCGCTGTTGAGCGTTTAGACTCAAGCACCACCGCCGAAGAATTCAGGAGGTTCCCGATGAAGATCACCGGCGCAGTGCTTGAGCGCATGGATGCTGAACGGCCCTACGCGCAGTCGCAGCCCATCAGCATTTCCGAGGTCGAACTGGCAGGCCCGGGACCCACTGAAATCCTCGTGCGCATCGAAGCGGCGGGTGTCTGCCACTCTGACCTTTCGGTGGTCGACGGCAACCGCCCCCGCCCCACACCCATGCTGCTGGGGCACGAATCGGCGGGCATTGTCGAAGAGATCGGCAGCGACGTCGAAGGCATTTCTGTGGGCGACCGGGTCAGCATGTCGTTCCTGCCGCGCTGCGGTGAATGCCGCGAGTGCCGCACTGACGGCAAACTCCCGTGCTCTGTTGGTTCGAAGACCAACAACGACGGTGTTCTGCTGCACGGTTCGGCCCACCTGACTCGTGACGGCGAGAACGTTTACCACCACCTTGGTGTAAGCGGCTTTGCCACCCACGCGGTTGTCGACGCCGCCAGCGCGGTCGTTGTGCCGCCGGAACTTCCGGCAGACATCGCGGCAGTGCTCGGCTGTGCCGTGCTGACCGGGGGAGGGGCGGTGCTCAACGCCGCCAAGCCCGGTCCGGAAGACTCCGTCATGATCGTCGGTCTGGGCGGTGTCGGCATGGCTGCGCTCATCGTGGCGCTGGCGCAAGACGTCAAAGAGGTCATCGCTGTCGACGCCCTTGAGGAAAAACTCGAGCGCGCCAAGGAACTCGGCGCTGGCCGCGTTTTCACACCTCAGGAAGTCGCCGAACAGGGCATCACCGCCGACAGGGTCATCGAAGCTGCCGGCAACGCCAAGGCTTTCGAAACGGCGTACAACGCGATCGGCTTCGGCGGGTCCATGGTGACGGTCGGCTTGCCCAACCCGGCAGCCACCTCGACAATTGCGCCCCTGGCACTGACCGCCGGTGCCCGCGAAGTCAAGGGGTCCTACCTGGGTTCGGCGGTGCCGTCCCGTGACATCCCGACCTACGCGCAGCTGTACCTGGAGGGCAAGCTGCCGGTGGACGAGCTGATCTCCTCGCGCATCCGTCTGTCCGAAATCAACGAGGCCATGGACCAGCTGGCCGATGGGCGCGCCATCCGCCAGGTGATCGTGTTCGACGAATCCGCTGAAACCGCCACGGTCTGACATTCGGGCGTACAGAGCGGGCGGGGCAGGCCATCTGCCTCGCCCGCTCTTCTATGACGAGGTGCCGTCCAGCAACCGTCGCACCTGCTGCGGATCCGCTGTGGGCAGGCTGCACTCGTAACCGCGGCACACGGTTGCCGTGCCGGTCTGCGGCTGACCGGCAGCACTTCCGGGGGCCTGTCGACTGAGCACGGTCGTCGCGGGGTGGCGGGCGCCGATGCTCAGCAGGTGAGGGTCGTCGCTTTCAACTCGGACGGCGTTGAGCAGCCCTTCTGCCGTTACCTGCAGCCAGCCGGCGGCCCGCGGTGCGCGGTACATGATGTCCGATGCCGCAAGCACCAGACGCTGTGCCGTCTGCAGCCACTGCGGACCATCAGCTGTTTCATCCAGCAGCCCCAAGCACAGGGCCGCGTGGGCGGCCGCCGCCACACCGGACGGCTCAGTGTCATCAAACGCGCTCATCCCACCCGTGGTCAGCAGGGGATCGTGTTCGTAGTCCCGCACGGCGCCCGTGAGGAAGCGCTCGCTGAGCTCGGTGAGAAGCTCCTGAGCCACGCTGGTTTTGCCCAGTTCCGCCGCAGCTCCGGCCAGCTGCGCCCAGTCGCTGAGCCCTGCCTTACCCGGGCCGGGCTCACCCTGAAAAGCCGAGCGGGCCAAGCCGCTGTCTGTGCGCAAAGCTGCAGCAGCGGCAAATGCTTCTTCAGCGGCGCTAAGCCATTCGGGCTCGACAAAAACAGCTGAAGCAAATGCAAAAGCCGATGCTGTCATAGCGGTGTGCGCCGTGATGAGCTTGTCATCACGCAAAGGGGCGAAGCGGTCTTCGCGCGCTCGCAGCAGGCGTTCGCGGGCAGTCAGCGCTGTCTCTGTCAGCCATGGTTCCGGCCTGCTGCCACCGCTGTTGTCACCAACCGCGCCGTCTGATCCCTCAGCCCAGTGTTCAATTCCCGGAGCGTGGAGCACAAATCCCAGCTCCTCCGACAGAACAGGTGCGTATGGAGATCCGGTGAGCTCCACCTCGTGATCTTCCATATAGTAGGCGCCCTCGGCCGGCTGCCCGTGCGCATCGAGAGAATCGGCGTCAAGCGCAGTGGCAAAGCCGCCGGAATCCAGGCGCATGTCCCGCAGCAAGAACTCGGCGGTGTCATAGGCCTCGCGGCGGGCCAGCCGAGCCCAGCGAGAACCGGGCTCCAGCGACTCTTCCAGCCCAAACCACGCGGCGGCCGCCCGCAGGTACAGCGCGTTGTCGTACAGCATCTTCTCGAAGTGCGGCACCGACCAGTGCGGGTCCACGCAGTAGCGGAAAATCCCGCCGGCAACATGGTCGCGCAGACCGCGCGAAGCCATCGACAAGAACGTGCGGCGAATGAACTTCAGCCGTTCCGGACCACGGTGGTGGCTCTTGATGAGAGCCATGAGCGACATGAGCGGCGGGAACTTCTGTGCGGAGCCAAAACCTCCGTTTGTGGCATCGGCTTCGTCCATGAGCGCCCAGTGCTGGGCGCCCAGAATGTCGGCGGATACCGCGTCGGCGAAGGAGCGGTCGAGGTGCCGCTGGTCGGTCTGCGCGGCTGAGTCAGCAGGGCAGGCCTGCCCCGGTGCCCCGGTCTGTGCAGCTTGCGCTTGAGTCTGCGCGGATTCTGGGCCAGCCGCCAGCTGTTCAAGAGTCGATCGCATCTTCGCCGTGATGTCCGCAACCTGCGCTCGCCGCTCCTGCCACGTGTTGGCAACAGCCTGCAGGACCATGGAAAACGACGGCTGACCCATGTGCGGCTGCGGTGGGAAATAGGTGCCCAGGAAGAACGGCACCCCGTCGGCATCGGCAAATGCCGTCAAGGGCCAGCCACCGTGACCGCGCATGGCCTGCAGCGCGTTCATGTACTGCTCGTCGACGGCGGGGAGTTCCTCACGATCGACCTTGACCGCAACGAAGTGTTCGTTGATCTGCGCTGCGATTGCCGGGTCACTGAAGGACTCTCGCGCCATGACGTGACACCAGTGACAGGTGGAGTAGCCGATCGACACCATGACCGGCACATCGCGCCGTTTGGCCTCGGCAAACGCCTCCGGGCCCCACGGGTACCAGTCGACCGGCTGTTCGGCGTGGGCACGTAGGTACGGCGAGGTCGCCCCAGCCAAACGGCTGGTGTGTCCGGCACTTCCAGCCTCAGTCATCCGCCAGTCCTCACCCAAGGTGCGCTGCGGCGACCTTGACGAGGGCTTCGACATCCTCAACCGCCGCCATTTCCCTGGCAGAGTGCATGGACAGAAGCGGGATTCCCGCGTCAACGACCGTCATGCCCAGGCGGGTGGCCGTCAGCGGGCCGATGGTCGAACCGCACGGCATGGCGTTGTTCGATACGAACGGCTGGTACTGCACACCGGCCTCGTCGCACAGGCGGGCCCATTCGGCGGTCCCCACAGCATCCGTTGCATAGCGCTGTACGGCGTTGAGTTTCAGCAGCAGCCCTTCACCGAGGGTCGGCCGCACCTGTGGGTCGTGGCGCTCTGGATAGTTCGGGTGGACGGCGTGGCCGGCGTCAGCGGAGATGCAGATGGAGCCCGCTATAGCCTTCAGGTGTGCTTCCCTGTCAGCTCCCACGCTGATGGACACTCGCTCCAAAATGTCTGCGAGCATTGGGCCCGATGCGCCCGTGCGGGTTTCTGAGCCGACTTCTTCGTGGTCGTTGGAAATGAAGACCGACACGGCTGTCAGGTTCTTCGTGTCGAGTTCTTCCATTGCCCGCAGGCCGGCGAACGTGGAGGACAGGTTGTCCATGCGGGAGCACGCCAGCAGCTCCTGGGCTGCTCCGAACAGGGCGGCTTCCTGCACGGGTGCGGTGATGACATCGTGGCCGACTACCTGATCAGCGGATACACCGGCGGATTCGGCCAGCAGCGCGAGGACGTCGCCGCCGCACACCTCAAGGCCGACAACCGGCACGGTGTGCTGCTGGCGGTCGAGTTTGAGGCCTTCGTTGACCTGCCGGTCCAGGTGGATGGCCAGCTGGGGGATGCGGGCGATGCCCGGCGTGCGGGCAAGCACGGTCGTGCCGTCGCGCAGCGCCAGTCTGCCGGCAAAGCACAGTTCGCGGTCAAGCCACGAATTGAGCAGCACTCCGCCGTACACTTCAACGCCCACCTGGGTGAAACCGGCCGCGGTGTGTGCCCCTCCCGGCTTGAGCTTGAAGCCGGGGGAGTCGGTGTGGGCACCGAAAACCCGGTAGCGCAGAGCATCAGCGGAAACATCAGCCGGCAGGGCAAATGCGGCCACGGCGCCTTCGCGAACCAGTACGTAGCGGCCGCCGGGAACCAGGTTCCACGTCTGCGCTTCATCAAGCAGCTCGTAGCCTGCAGCCTGCAGCCGGCGGGAGGCTTCGTCGGCTGCGTGGTAGGACGACGGCGAAGCCGCGGCATACTCGCCGAGTTCCAGCGCGGTCTTCTGCGCTGGGGTCAATGACGCTTGGGTCAACTGGGCGGCGGCCTGCGCCGAGGAATTCTGCGCGGCTGTCTTTTCAGCGGCGGTGGACATGCGCTCCTCCTGAGCTTGTCGTCACAGCGCTGGACTCAGAGCCGCCTGTTAGCCTTGCACGGTGTTCTCTGGTCTAGCGCGGCTGGTGGGCTGGGGGTTCTTCCCCCTGGCGATACTGGCAAAACTACCGTATGCCATGTCGGTTGTAGCCGTCATGACATCTGTCGTGGGCGTACGCGGTTCCTACACGCAGGCCGGTGTGGCCTCTGCTCTCGTGGGCCTGGCCACCGCTTTTTCCGGCCCGTTCTTCGGCTGGTTTGCCGACCGCTTCGGTCAGCGGGGCCTGCTTCTGTGCCTTGCGATCACAAATGCGGCTTCACTGTGGGGTCTGGGTTGGGCACTGCGGGCTGACGCCCCCACGTGGGTCATCTACGCCGCTGCCTTCGCAATCGGCGCCACGAGTCCGCAGGCGGCGTCCATGGTCCGCTCCCGCTGGCTTGAGGCCATCCGCGGCTCCTATTCCGGCACCCAAGCCGAGAAGGCCACCTCGGTCGTTCTGCCCTATGAATCGTTCACCGACGAGGCTGTTTTTGTCGCCGGACCGATCATCGTGGGTGCCATTGCGGTGGCCTTCGGCATTGTTGTGCCGCTTGATGTTGCAGCGCTGACCACTCTCATCGGCATCAGCGGCTTTGCACTGCACCCGTCTTCGCGCTTTGTGCGCGGCCACGTTCGGAACCTGATGGAGCAGTCCACAGCTGACGAGGCGGAGAAATCTCCCGCTGTTGCTCCGGCTTCCGAGATCTTCCGGCTGTCTGTTCTGCTGCCGCCGGCCGGTATGGCCTGCATCGGCATGTTCTTCGGTTCGACGCTTGCCAGCCTCACCAGCTTCCTGGAGCAGTTCGACAAGGCGGCTGCCGCGGGCATGTATTACGCCGTCATGGGTGTGGGATCGGCGCTGTGTGCTTTTGCCGTTGTGCTTCTGCCTCGTGGCTTCACCTTCGCGGCCCGCTGGATGGTGTTTGCCGCGGTGGCATTCACAGGAACCCTCCTGTTTACGGTGCTGCCGGTCTTCCCCGCGGTTCTCGTGGGCCTGGTTCTGTGCGGTGTGGGCATCGGCCCGACGCTCGTGACGCTGTTCTCGATTGCCGCGGAGGTCGCCCCTGTGGGCCGTGTGACAACCGTGATGGCCATGATGACCACGGGCGTTGTCGTCGGCCAGGCACTCATCAGTGCGATCGTCGGCTCTCTCATCGACGCCTACGGCACTTCGGCGGGCTTCCTTGCAACCTCGAGTGCCTGCGCTGCGCTCTTTGCGCTCAGCTGCCTCAATATGTACCGTCGTCGGATTGATGTTTCGGCGGCTTCGCTTCGGGCGTAGAACCCTGTTCTCGTGCAGCCATCGACGCTATTGTTGATCCTGGTCCGTGCAGAACTGCTCAACAGAAGGTGATCAGTGGAACAGTACAGAGCAGATTGGGAGGAGTGGCACGACTCCCGAATCGCCGGTCTGGCGACCCCGAACGGGTGGCTCTCGCTCACGGGCCTCATCTGGTTGGCCGAAGGTGATGAGCGAACAATCCGTGAGATTCCCGGGACGTTCACCCGCAGCAGCGAATGGCTGCACTTCGACCCCGAACCGGGCAGCTCGGCAGGTCCTACGGCCTCAGCTCTTGACGTCATGGAAGACGACATCACCTTCCCGCGGGCCGAGCGCGTGCAGGTCGTGCGCAGCGTCGACACCGGCCGGCTGTCCGTCTGGCTGCCGCAGGGCGCTTCGCTCATGTGGCTGACCGACGGGCCCGTTGTCATCGAAGCTCTCAACCGCGACGGCTACATGGGTCTGCGGATCCGCGATTCCCGTTCGAAGCTGCTGAGCAGCTTCATCGACATTCCCGCCTTTGAACTCGATCGGAGCTTCGCAGCTCAGGGCCAGTTCACCCCGTACGCCCAGCCGGAGCTGCGGCGGATCGACACGGCGGCTCCCGGCCTGCAGATCAACACCTATGTTGTGGGCACCGTCGAATTCGATCTGCACGGAACCACGCACACGCTGCTGGCCACGGGCCACCCCGAAACCGGGCTCCACCTGGACTTCTACGACGGCACCAACGGAGGCACCACCTCGCAGTGGCGTCGCCTGTCGATCGGCACCCCCGATTCCTCGGGCCGTGTCATCGTCGACTTCAACCGCGCCGTCAACTACCCCATGGCCTTCACCCCGTTCGCCACGTGCCCCGCACCCGTACCCGAGAACCGGATCAGCGAACCGATCACGGCCGGCGAACAGGCACCTCGGCAGACCCTGAGCGAAAACGGTCTGCGCACCCCGATCGTCATCGTTGAGACCAGCGGCGACCTCTTCTTCGGCCGCACGCTCGACCAGCTGGCCGAAGGCGGAATCCACTGCGATTTCGTGCGCTTGCACGAAGGCGAACAGCTGCCGAGCCTCATCGGCTATCAGGGCGTCATCATCTTCGGCTTTGCCGACGGTGACGACGAACAGCGGTGGACGGTCTCACGCGACGATGTCATCGGGTTCCTCGATGACGCCATGAGCTCGCACATTCCAACCATTGCCGTCGGTGATGCCTGCCGACTGCTGGAGGTGGCCGCCGGAGCGCAGATTGACGGGGGAGATCTCCCTGTTCCGCAGTCGCTCGTGTCGGAAGTCGATTCGGTGGAAGTCAGCCTCAGCGACGACGTTGCCGAAGACGCGCTGTTCCGCAACATGGTCACCAGCCCCAACGCCCCGCTGGGCCGGCTGCGCGCCAGCACGGAAGGCGAAGACGAATCGCTCATCCGCTCGTGGAACGACCTGGTCAACCGCTTCATCCGTATGCTCCACACTGAGCGCAGCTGAACGGGCCCGGTCCAGTAAACAGCCGAGGTGCCGTCCCGGTTCCAGCCGGGCGGCACCTCGTGTGTTTGTTACTGGGAAGCGTCAGTCGTCTTCCGGTTCGTCGACGATGGAGCCGTCGATGGCCGAAACATAGACGTCGACCGAATCAGTCTTGCCCTCGGGGTAGATCTCAACACTCCAGGTGGGCTCTCCGTCGGTGTCAAGGTCAGCCTCATCAATGGTGCCGGCCTGCTCGTCGATGGCCTTCTTCAGAGCGTCTTTCAGCGAAGTCTTCGCCTTCTTCAGGGCGTCGACGTCTTTCTTATCGGCCTGGTCGTCGTCCTTTTCCTTCTTGACGATTTCGGTGCCTTCGGCATTGATCTCAACTTCGTGTTCTTCCGAGCCCTTGAGAACAGTCAGTTCCCAGGTCTTTTCGTCGTCGAAGTCGATCTCAATCGCCTTGCCGCCGATTTCCTTTTCCGCCAGGTCGATCGCAGCCTGAGCGGCTTCCAGGCTGCCGCCCTTTTCGTTTGCCGCGGCGTCATCACCGCCCGCGTCGTCTGCTGATTCGGTGTCCTCAGCCTGCGTGGTCGGCTGGGCATCTTCGATCTGCGGTTCTTCTTCAGAGTTTCCACAGCCGGCCAAAGCGAGAGCGCCGGCAGCAGCGGATGCGGCAAGGAGGGTTGAAAGCTTAGTCATGAGGAATGCACTGTCCTTTCGTTGTGTGCGTGCACTAAGTCAGTGCCTTCAGTGTGGGGGTCAACCCGCGTACGGCTGACCCGTCAGAGGACGTCGCCGGAGCGGTGGTGGATGTAGATGTCCTTCGGCTTGTCAGCGCCATCCTGTTTGATGCTGACCTTCCAGCTGAGTTGGCCGTCCTTTGTGTCCGGGCCGACTTCAACGACTTCGCCGCGTGTGTTGCGGGTTGCCGACTGGATGGCCTGGTCGACTGTCTGACGCATGAGCGAATACTCGTTCGTGGCACCTGACGGCGGGTTTTCGGCCTTGTCCTTGGCCGTCACTTCCGCACCGTCAGCGCTGACGTGAACCGGTGTGTTCTTCCCGCCGTCGTAGACGGTCACGTCGTAGACCGTCACCAGCCAGCCGTCGTCTTCTTTCTTCAGGCCGACGGCCTGACCGCTGTCGCTCACTTCCGCAACAGCGGTGAGAACTGCAGTACGTGCAGCTTCGGATGACTTGGCGGAGTCCTGCCCGCCGCCGACCGTGGCGATGCCGCCGGCCGGCTCTTCAGAGGCAGAAGCTTCTTCCTGGGTTGCGGGTGCTTCGCTCGGAGCATCCTCCTTGACGGCGCAGCCGCTGAGAGCGAGTGCGAGCGAGCCGCCGATGACGGCGGCAGTGCGGAACGAGGGCAGGCGAACCGAGGACAGCAGGGGGTTCTTCTTCATAGTCTTCACGTTAAAAGCGGGTCCTTAGAGTTTCTTCAGTGCTGGTGAAGCGCATCACCAGATGGTGACGCGGTCTTCCGGGGCCAAGTACATGCCGTCGCCGGGCTTGGTGCCGAAGGTTTCGGAGAAGGCATCCATGTTCTTGACCACCTGGTTGCAGCGGAACTCCTCCGGAGAGTGGGGGTCGATCGCCAGGCGGCGCTTGCGCTCTTCTTCGCGGAACTTGGAGCGCCACGCGGCGGCCCACTGGCAGAAGAACGCTTCGCGGTTAGCTTGGCTCAGCGGCTGTCCGCTGTGCTCTGCCGCCAGCTGCAGGGCCTTCCAGCTGATGCCCAAACCGCCGAGGTCGCCGATGTTCTCGCCGATCGTCAGTTCGCCGTTGACGGTGCTTCCGTCCGTGACTTCCCACGGTGACAGCGCGGAGTACTGGTCGATGAGTTTGCGGGTGCGCTCTTCAAAGCCCGCCCGGTCTTCGTCTGTCCACCAGTTGACCAGGTTTCCGTCACCGTCGTAGCGGGACCCCTGGTCGTCGAAGCCGTGGCCGATTTCGTGGCCGATGACAGCCCCAATAGCGCCGTAGTTGGCGGCATCTGAAGCCTCAGCGTCGAACATGGGCGACTGCAGGATGGCAGCGGGGAACACGATTTCGTTGAGCACGGGGTGGAAGTAGGCGTTGACCGTCTGCGGGGTCATGAACCATTCCGTGCGGTCAACCGGGCCGCCGATGCGGTCCAGCTGCCTGCGGTGTTCAGCCTGCGCGGATCGGCGGATGTTGCCCACGAGGTCATCAGGGGTCACGGTGAAGCTGTACTCGCGCCACACATCGGGGTAGCCGACCTTGACGGAGAACTTCGACAGCTTCTCCAGGGCGCGGGTCTTCGTGGTCTCTGTCATCCAGTCGAGGTTCCGGATGGAGTTTTCGTAGGCCTTCAGCAGGTTGTCGACGAGTTCCGTGATGGCCTGCTTTGAGGCCGGTGGGAAGTGCTTCTGCACGTAGAGTTTGCCCACCAGTTCGCCCAGGTGACCTTCAACGGTGCTGATCCCGCGCTTCCACCTTTCGCGCAGTTCGGGAGTGCCGGACAGGGTCCGGCCGAAGAAGCCGAAGTCCTCTTCGACGATGTCAGAACTCAGGTAGCCCGCGTAGCGGCTGAGAACACCGAACAGCAGCCACGCCTTGAGGGTGGGAAGCTCGGTGCTGTTCCACAGCCCGGCTGCTCCGGTGACGAAGTCGGGCTCGCGCACGATGAACTGCTCCGGCTCCGGGTTGATGCCGAGGGCTTCAAGCCACGAGTCGAGGTCGAACCCGGCAGCGAGTTCGCGCAGCTGTTCGGGCGTGGTCGGGTTGTAGGTGGCTTCGGCATCGCGCGTGCGGACGTTGTCCCAGTGGTGTTCGGCAACTGCGGTTTCGAAGTCGAAGACGGTGCGGGCGAAATCAGCGTCCGACAGGCCAGAGTATTCACTCAGCCCGCCCAGGCGGGACATTGCCTCGAGGTGGACGAGGAAGGCTTCGCGGATCGGCGCCGATTCTTCCGTCCGGTAGTAGGACTCGTCCGGCAGGCTGAGGCCGGACTGTTCGAAGTACAGCGCGTAACGGTCGGAGTTCTTGGCGTCTGCGGACACGAAACCGGCCAGCAGACCGCCCACACCCTCCTGTTCCAGCCGGCCCATGACGGCGGCGAGCTCTTCCTTGCTGCCGGCGTCGGCAATCGCCTGGAACTGTCCGCGCAGTGGGCTGACACCCAGCTGTTCGATTGTGTCGACGTCCATGAACGATGCGTAGAGGTCCGCCGGCATCTGGGTGTCCGGGTCGGCATCCGAATCGGCCTGCTGCAGGTTGGTGATGATGGTGCGGACGTTCTCTTCGGCCGCGTCGAACAGTCCGCGCATGGCTCCGTCGCCGGCGCGGTCGTCGGGAATCACGTGGTCCTCCAGCCACGCGCCGTTGACGCGGCGGAACAGGTCGTCCCGGAAAGTTGCGGAAGGGTCTCCGTAGGGCAGTTCAGCTGAAGTCATGGCATCCACGCTACCCGGGCGGGGCCGGTATCGCTGACAGGCTCTGCCGGGTGAACGTCGATGTGCCATCGTAGTGACTATGAAGCCCTTCCGCATTGCCTTTGTGTGCACCGGCAACATCTGCCGCTCCGCTATGGCCGAAATGATGCTCAAACACGAACTGGCCAGCCAGGGCCGGACCGATATCGAGGTCGAATCATTCGGCATCAGCGACGAAGAGGTCGGCAATCCCATCGACTATCGGGCGCGTGCTGAACTGGAAAAGAACGAGGTGCCTGTCACCGAGCACAGTCCCCGCCAGCTGCGGGCAGAGCACCTGGCTGATATCGATCTGGCAATCGCCATGACGTCGCGTCACGTAGCGGGCATCCGCCGTTTGGAGAAGCAGGCAGGTGGACATGTGCCGATGGTGCGCATGCTCCACCAGTTTGACGAGGGTGCGAATCCGAATGAAGACCCTGAAGCAGCGGCGGTCGCCGATGTCGCTGATCCCTGGTACGGAACAGCTGACGATTTCATAACGACTTACCGAGAGCTCGCTGACGCACAGCCGGGGATCATCACCGCGGTAGACGCCATAAGGGACAATTGAGGGCACGAACCTCGCCCGCACACCGACTGGAGAAGTACTGATGACTACCCGTTCTTCGCTTTCCCGGCTTCTTGCAGCCGCGCTTTTCGCCTGCTTGGCTCTGGCGTTCAGTTCGGTGCCCGCACAGGCGCACGACCAGCTCATCGGCTCGAATCCCAAGCAGGGTGCCAAGCTGGACAAACAGCCCGAGTGGATCGAACTGAACTATTCGGGTGAAATCCAGGACATCGGCACGGAAATCCGCGTCGAGCGAGACGGTGAAGACTACTCCGCTGGCGAAATCACAGTGGAGGGCCGCACCGTCAAGTCGGCTCTGCCGGACGATCTCAAGCCTGGCGACTACACGATTGCCTGGAGGGTTGTAAGCCAGGACGGACACCCCATTTCCGGCACGGTTGAATTCACCATCCTTGACTCCGCCGGCAGCGGCGGCGAAGTGGAAGGTGCTGGCGACGACGAAGCCGCGGACGGGGCAGCAGACAAGGCCGAAGGCGACCAGCAGTCAAACGCCTCGGATCAGGAAAAGGCCAGCGAGGAAGGCGCCGGAGTTTCGCCGGTTGTGCTGGTTCTCCTGGCAGTTGCCGGCCTCGGTGCGCTCGCCGCGGTCATCATGATGTTCACCCGCAAGAAGAACATCACCGAAGACAACTGAGGACTGCCGCAGCCAGATCACCCGCAACGGCTGTGAGCACGGGCCCCGGATCGGACATCGCCTGTTCGACCGGGGCCTTGTCTGTCAGCTGAAACAGCCCTGCCAGGCCTTCACGCGGAACATCAGAGTCAGCAGAACCGCAGACCACAAAAACCGGAAGGTCGGCCCTGTGGGCGCGGTCTATGACAACAGCGGGGCCTTTTCCGCTGAGTGTCTGCACATCAAAGCGGCCCTCACCGGTGATGACGACATCAGCTTCAGCCAGCGCCTTATCAAAGCCCGTGAGGTCCAGAACAAGATCGGCTCCGGACTCCATGTGCGCGCCGAGCACGAGCGCTGCGAAGCCCATGCCGCCGGCGGCTCCGGCACCGGCCAGTCCGGCAGTGTCCTGAGCTTTGAGCAGCCGGGCGAATTCGGCCAGTTGAGCATCGAGTTCTTCGACAGTCTGTTCGTCTGCACCTTTCTGCGGTCCGAACACGGCGGCGGCACCCCGCGGTCCGGTGAGCGGATTGTCGACATCGCACGCCACCGTGAGCTCAATGCCGTCCAGAAGCTGCAGCGGGCCCGACATATCAACTTCAGCCGCACGCCCCAGCGCTCCACGCGGATCGTCAACCCGCTGGCCGTGAGCGTCGAAGACCACAGCACCAAGTCCCATGAGCATCCCGAGCCCACCGTCGGTAGTGGCAGAACCGCCCAGTCCCAGCACGATCGAGCGTGCCCCGGCTTTGACCGCGTGGGCAATGAGCTCGCCGGTGCCCACGCTCGTGGCAGCCCGTGCGCTGGCCGGATCGACGGAACCTCCCTGCCTCTGCAGCAATGCCAAGCCGCTCGCTTCGGCCATTTCGATGATCGCCTGCCCACCCCGCAGTGCCCACCGGGCAGTCACGGTGCCGTCCAGCGGCCCGGTGACCGGCGCCTCGTGAAGTGAGAAGCCGGCGGCGCGTGCCGCCTCGAGCGTGCCATCGCCCCCGTCAGCCAAGGGAGTCGCATCGACCCTGATGCCGGCCCCCTCGAGGGCGGGGCGCAGGTGGTCCGTCACCTGGGCCGCGGTGAGGGTGCCCTTGAACTTATCGACAGCGATGAGAGCGCGCATGGCCTCAGCATGGCACAAAAATCCGGTACGAGGTGCCGCTCACCACAGTGCGGAACTTCCAGAATTTCGGACAGGCGGGTGGGCGGGGAATGTGGCGCGACCGGCCGAGTGCCCCTAGGGTTGGCATGTGACTACTAATACGCACACACCTCAGAAAAGCTTTCTCGTTACCTGGTTGCTTGCCTGGTTCCTCGGATCCCTGGGCATCGACCGCTTCTACCTTGGAAAGATCGGCACCGGCGTGCTCAAGCTCATCACGCTGGGCGGCTTCGGCATTTGGTCGATCATCGACCTCATCATCTACCTGGTCGGCGCAGGCCGCGATAAGAGCGGCCAGCCGCTGGAAGGCTACGAACAGCACAAGAAGCTGGCATGGATTGTGACCGTTGTCCTGTTTGTGCTGGGTATCGGCTTCAGCGGCTGCAGCGTGACCAACCTCGGTGACCTGCAGTCGGACGCCATGGCGCTCGGCCTCTGATCTTAAAGCTCTAGAGCACAGAAGAACCCCGGTTTGCGCCGGGGTTCTTCTGTTGTCTGCGGCTTGGCGCGAGGTGAGTCGCGCCAACACGGTAGGGGCTGGGGGTGAGTGTCGCTTAGGCGTTCGGGGCGAGTGCCGTTCCCGCTCCGCGCCTACGGATGGTGGGCACGGTGACGCTGCCTCCGGCTGCCGAGGTGCCTGCCGGGGGTGCGCTCTTGCCGCACGGCAGGGTTGACGGGACTTCGGCTGCAGGGGCGTCGTCTGTGTTGCCGCCCATGGCCTCAGCGTGTGCCTTGCGGTGGGAGCGCAGACGGTCCCGCAGTGCGCGGGCGTCGTCCTGGCCGACGATTTCAAAGCCGCCGTCGACGATCATGTCGAGGTCATCTTCAGCCGCCTGGCCTTCCGAGGTCAGGTAGTCGCCCAGGAACAGCGAGTTGACCACGTGCAGGGCCATGGGCTGCAGGGTCTTGAGATGCATTTCGCGACCACCGGCCATGCGCAGCTCCTTGTCCGGACACATGAGCCGAACGGCGCACAGAATCCGCAGGCACTGGGTGGGCGTGAGGTAGTTGACGCCTTCCAGCGGCGTCCCCTCGAAGGGGATGAGGAAGTTGACGGGGATGGAGTCCGAACCGAGTTCGCGCAGCGATTCGACGGCTTCGACAATCTGCTCGTCGGTTTCCTTCATGCCGACAATGAGGCCGGAGCACGGCGACATGCCGGCTTCGTGTGCGCGGCTGACGGTTTCAGCGCGTTCGTCCCACGTGTGGGTTGAACAGATGTCCTCGTAGTGCGACTTCGCGGTGTTGAGGTTGTGGTTGTAGGCGTCAACTCCGGCATTGCGCAGGCGCTCAGCTTGGCCGTTTTTGAGGATGCCGAGGCAGGCGCAGATCTCGACATCGGGATTGTTGGCCTTGATGTCTTCCGTCATGCCGGCGACCCGCTCGACATCGCGGTTCGACGGTCCGCGGCCGGATGCCACGAGGCAAACGCGCGATGCTCCGCCGGCCAGTCCGAACTCTGCCTGGCGGCGGGCTTCATCGCCCTTGAGCCACGAGTACTTGAGGATTTCAGTGTCCGAGCCCAAGCGCTGGGAACAGTAGCCGCAGTCTTCGGGGCACAGACCTGATTTGAGGTTGACCAGGTAGTTGACCTTGATCTTCATGCCGAAGTGGTGGCGGCGCACGCGGCCGGCGGCGGCAACGAGGTCAAGCAGCTGGGAGTCGTCAGAGCGCAGAATGCTCAGCGCTTCGTCAGCGGACGCTGGGGTTCCCGCGACGGCGCGATCGGCGATTTCACTGAAATTGAACACCGTTCAACTATTGAACAGTGTTCAATTTCTGTCAAACGCGACGCGGGTCACATTCGGTGGTGGCGTGTGTGGGCACTGCTCAGGCTGCAGTCTCGGCCGTTCCGTGAGTGCCGCGGCTCTATGACGTCCCGCGACAGGTCTATGACGCCGAAGTGGCCCTGTGTGACGCCGGGCGACAAACGTGTGACAAACCGCGTCGCCGTGTTGCAAACGGTGCCGCACGCGGTCTCGGTGTGTCTTTAGCGTCGTCTTCGAATCGCCGCGCAGCAGCGGCTCAGACCACAAAGGAGACCTCATGACGACAACAGCGACACCCGCCGGCGGCGACACCAGCCCGCCCGGCACCTCGGCAACCAGCACCTCGGCGGCTGGCACCTCGGCAACGGGAAACAGCGGACCGCCCACACCGCGGGAGCTGCGCCGCGTACGAGCGGCAAGCTTTGCCGGGACCACCATCGAGTTCTACGACTTCTTCATCTACGGCACAGCGGCGGCGCTCGTGTTCCCCACCGTGTTCTTCCCGGCTCTGGGCTCGGGTGCGGCGCTCGTGGCGTCCTTCGCGACCTTCGGCGTGGGCTTCGTGGCCCGGCCGGTGGGGTCGATCTTCTTCGGTCACTTCGGCGACAGGATCGGGCGCAAACAGTCGCTCATCTCGACACTGCTCATCATGGGTGCGGCCACCGTGCTCATGGGCCTCATCCCGCCGGCCGCGCAGATCGGCATTGCCGCGCCCATCATCCTGGTGACTCTGCGGTTCCTGCAGGGCTTTGCGGTGGGCGGCGAATGGGCCGGTGCCGCGCTGCTGACGGCCGAATATGCGCCGAAGGACAAGCGCGGCCTGTACGGAGCGTTTCCACAGCTGGGCACGCCCGCCGGCATGTTCCTGGCCAACGCCACGTTCCTCGTTTCCGCGCTGGTTGCCGGGGACTCATCCGAAGCGTTTCTGAGCTACGGCTGGCGGATTCCGTTCGTTGCCTCGGCGCTGCTCATTGCGATTGGCCTGTGGGTTCGTCTGAGCATTGCCGAAACCCCCGCGTTCATTCAGGCTCAGGCCGCCGCGGAGGAAGCGCTCAAGCGCGAAGCTGAGGCTGGTGAGGCCGGTGCCGCGGGTGGTGCTGGCGCTGAGGGCGCTGACGCTGGCGAAGCCGGCGGCCGCAAGTTGCGTGAGCGCTCGCCGTTCATCGACGTGTTCCGCTTCCAGGCGCGTGAAGTTCTGCTGGCCAGCGGTTGCCTCGTGATGCTGTTTGCCTTCTTCCACACCTCGACGTCGTTCCTCACGTCCTACGCTTCCGACCCCGAGGGCATCGGCCTGCCGCGCACCGTTGTGCTGGCAATCAACATGCTCGCCGCCGTGGTTCTCGGTGTGACGGTTGTGCTCGCCGGATGGCTGTCCGATCGCTTTGGTCGCCGTCGCCTGCTGATCTTCGGCTTTGCCGCCGGCACCGTGTGGGCGCTGTTCATCTTCCCCGTCATTTCCATTGGCACGGGTGCGGCTTTCGCTTTGGCCCAGTGCTTGACGCTGCTGTTCTACGCCTGCGCTTACGGACCGCTGGGTTCGTACCTGCCGGAGCTGTTCAAGCCCCGCTACCGCTACACCGGTGCTGGTCTGGGCTACAACATCGGCGGAATTCTGGGTGGTGGAATCGTGCCGATTGTCGCCAGTGCCATCAGCGCGACATACGGCGGAACGGGAATCGGGCTGCTGCTGAGCGCAACGGGTGTCATTTCGCTGGTATGCGCGTGGCTGCTGCAGGAAACCCGCGGGCAGGCGCTTGACCACGAAGAACCGGCCGAGGCTTCTCTGGCCGAAGAACCCGTACCCGCCGCGGTGTGAGACCACAGGCTGAGGCCACAGTCCGAGGCAGGTGCAGTGCGAGGTGCCGGGCACGATCAGGGTCCGGCGCCTCGTTCTTCAGCCCCACCCAGCATCCTCCGCCTCGTCCTTTACCTCCCACCTGCGCTTTAGCAATGGAAACTCACGAGGCGCTGCTCGCCACGCACCCCCAGCCACGCTTTAGCAATGGAAACTCCCGTTAGCAGTGACTGCTAAGGCGCAGATCCCGGCTAAGGGGTGTTTTGTTGCGGCTAAGGCGCAGATTCCGGCTATCGGGTGTCTTTTTGGGCACGGGGTGCCGGGTAGGGAGGGGAAGCTCACGAGGCGCTGCTCGCCACGCACCCCCAGCCACGCTTTAGCAATGGAAACTCCCGTTAGCAGTGACTGCTAAGGCGCAGATCCCGGCTAAGGGGTGTTTTGTTGTGGCTAAGGCGCAGATCCCGGCTAAGGGGTGTTTTTCTGGGGTGGGGTCTGAAGCTGTCTGCGGCCCGAAAGTGGACAAAATTAATCCGCGATGGCCAGACATTTTTCAGCCGGACCACCGCGGTAACCCAATAGTACTCTGGGAGTGAGCGTAAAGAACAGTCACAATGTGTGATTTTGGTCAAGATTTTTCCCAAACGCAGATTTGGGCGTGTCGGACGGTGCTGTCCCGTGGATTCTTGAGGCGGACGCCCGTCAAGTGAACATATTTGGCCGACGGTGACGTGCAAGGCTCAAACAGCCATCAGTGAGAACGTTAGTTCGATGACAGTTCTGCCCGAGGTTTGTCAGGCGAGAACGACGCGCTGCGGTTTCGGCGGTTCGAACGAGCGGTTGGCCGCCAGGATGAACAGAGCCCCCGCCGTCATGGACACGGCAGTTACCAGGTAGCCCTCGTGGGCGCCGTAGTGGTCGATGACGATTCCCGACAGCGCCGAACCGACGGCAACACCGAAGCCGATGGCTGTTGAAATCCAGGCAAGGGCTTCCGTCATTCGCTTAGGCGGAGCCAAAGACTGCACAACCGAACTGCCGGTGATGAGCGTAGGCGACACCGCGAAGCCCACAAGCAGCATGAGCAGGGTCAGCACCACCATGTTCGGTGCGAACACCAGCGGCCACGACAGTACCGCCAGGGCACCCGCGGCAGCGGCGTAGCGCACGCGAACCGGCGCCCGGAAATTCACTGCACCGTAGACGATGCCCGCAATGAGCGAGCCGAGGGCGTAGGCGGCCAGTGCGATGCCGGCAGCACTCTTCACCCCGTGCTCTTCTGCGCTGGCGATCGTCGAAACATCGACCGCACCGAAGTTGATCCCGAGGAAGAACTGGCCGATGACGGCAAACAGGATGCCGCGATTGCGCAGCACCTTGCCCCGCATAGCTCGCGGTTCTCGCTTGCTGGTGGGAGGTTCCGTGGTTTTCTGCGGGTAGAGCAGCATTGCGCCGATCGTGACGGCGACCATCGAGAGAACAACACCGGAAGGGGCCCACAGTGCGGTAGCCAAAGCGGTGACAACGGCCGGTCCGGAAACGAACATGAGCTCATCGGCAACCGCTTCCCACGAAAACGCGGTGTCGAGCTCTTTCTGGTTCCTCGTCACCGCGGCCCACCGAGCACGGACAAGAGCCCCAACGGAGCCGACGGTTGCGCCGGCAACAGCGGCCGAGGTGAACAGCAGTCCCGGCCACAGCCGCAGGTACACCACCAGCAGCAGGCCTGCCAGGCCGATGACGTGGATGATCGTCGCGGGCACCATGACCTTCGCCTGGCCGTGCCGGTCAATCTGCTTGCCCAGAAGCGGGTTCGAAATCGCCTGCGCGGTCATGAAGGTGGCGGCCACAATTCCCGCCTGAGCGTAAGAACCCGTTTCTGCCTGAATGAACAGCACCACGCCCAAGCCCAGAAGGGCAATCGGCAATCGGGCGATAAGACCTGCCGCAGAGAACTTCAAAGCGCCGGGGATGCCGAAGATATCGCGGTAGGCAGAGAACATGGTCTCATCCTAGACCGCGACACAACGGGCCAAACGCCCGCCTCACGGCAACGCCAAATGCCACGTTACGGCGCAGCGAAACTGTTCCTCACGGGGCCGCCAACCGCCTCAGCCAGCGCCCGCCTAAACAGGCCGTCCTCAGTCAGTCAGAACCGAGTCTACGAGTGCCTGCGCTTCGTCGATGACCTGCTGCAGGTGTTCGCTGCCGCGCGCCGATTCAGCGTAGATCTTGTAGATGTCTTCCGTACCCGAAGGGCGAGCAGCAAACCACGCGGATTCGGTTTCGACCTTCAGACCGCCGATTGCCGCTTCGTTGCCGGGAGCGTGAGAGCGCACAGCCGTAATCGGCTCACCGGCCAAAGAGTCAGCCGTGACGCTGTCAGCCGAAATCGACTTGAGCTTCGCCTTCTGTTCGCGGTCGGCAGCAGCTTCCACGCGGCGGTAGGTGAATTCGCCGTGCTTCTGGATGAGCTCAGCGCAGCGCTGCGAAGGCGTCTGCCCCGTCACCGCCAGCATTTCCGCGGCCAGGAGGCTCATGATGATGCCGTCCTTATCAGTACTCCACGGGCGTCCCTGCTTGTCGAGGAACGAAGCACCAGCGGACTCTTCACCGCCGAAGACCAAGCTTGAGTCCAGAAGACCCGGAACAAACCACTTGAAGCCGACAGGCACCTCGTACACGGACCTGCCGTGAGACGTGATGACCGCATCAATCAAGCGCGAACTGACCAGCGTCTTGCCGACCCCGGCACTGCCGAGCGCACCGGCAGTCCAACCGGGTCGGTGGGTGAGCAGATAGTCGATCGCGGTGGCCAAGTACTGGTTGGGGTTCATCAGTCCGCCATCCGGGGTGACGATTCCGTGGCGGTCGGCATCGGGGTCGTTGCCCATGGCGATGTCGAAGCTCGAACGCGCTTCGATCAGTCCGGCCATGGCGTACTCGGACGAACAGTCCATGCGGATCTTGCCGTCCCAGTCCAGGTGCATAAACGACCACGTGGGGTCGATCGTGGGGTTGATGACGGTCAGATCGAGGTCGTAGGTGTCGGCAATCGCCGCCCACACGTCGACAGCCGCACCGCCCAGAGGATCAGCGCCGATCCGTAGACCAGCAGACTGGATGGCCTGCATGTCGACAACATCGTCAAGCGCACTGACATAGGCGCCGATGTAGTCGAAGTTCTGCGTGTTCTCCAGGTGGAACGCTCGCTGGAACTCGGTGCGCGGAATGTCCTGCCACTGGGGAAGGAGTTCGTTGGCACGGTTCTCAATCCACGCGGTTTCCTCCGCACCGGCCGGACCGCCGTGTGGCGGGTTGTACTTGATGCCGCCGTCAGTCGGCGGGTTGTGGCTGGGGGTCAAGATGATGCCGTCGGCCTGCCCGTGGGTGCCGGCGGCTTCACGGTTGTGGCGCAGCACCGCGAAGCTCAGCACGGGAGTGGGCGTGTAGCCGTCACGTTCGTCGATGAACGTGGGAACGTTCGCCGCCGCCAGAACTTCGTTGACCGTGAGGAAAGCCGGTTCGGAAAGTGCGTGCGTGTCGCGGGCCAGGAACAGCGGGCCGGTGATGCCCTGATCCTGCCGGTATTCCACGATCGCCTGGGTGATGGCCGCGATGTGGGCCTCATTGAACGAACCCGCAGAGCTGGTGCCCCTGTGGCCCGAGGTGCCGAACGACACCCGCTGAGCCGGATCGTCAGGGTCCGGGACGATGTCGTGGTAGTCATCCAGCAGCTGCGGGATGTCGGTGAGGTCGCTTTCAGAAGCGGGAAGTCCAGCGCGGTCATTCATACAGCAGAGTGTGCCGAAGTTATCGGCTCAGTTCCACCGTGGGGCCGGTAAATCTTGAATAGCGGATTCCGGGTGTCCGGAATGAGGCCGAGGTGTCGGCAGTAAAGTTTCGAAAATGGCACCGTGTCGTGCATTATGGGCAATGCTCCGCGGCCATCTTCAGATTGGCCGTGAGCCCCAAAAACTGGCTGTCGGCACGCCGGAAGCATCGCTGACAGCCCTGGTGAGGGCGGCTGTCAACGACTGCTTGCCTTGACCAAACAGAGCGGGCCGGAAGGTTTTCCTTCCGGCCCGCTCGCTGTCTCTGAGGGCTTTGCTTTACACGCGGCTTTATTCCACGCGCAGTTTTACTTCACGTACGGCGCGGCATCGCCTTCGGCGACGATCGGCAGTTCAGCTTCGTGGTGCCACTGGTCCATGCCGCCGACGACCATGATGCAGTCGTGACCGGCCATGTTGAGGAACTGAGTGGCGTGTGCCGAGCGGCGTCCGGTGCGGCAGATGACGTACACATCGACGTCGAAGGGCACTTCTTCCTGTCGTTCCTGCAGTTCGTCAAGCGGAACGTTGATGGCGTCATTGATGTGGCCGGCGGCGAACTCGTCGCGGCCGCGCACGTCGAGGACGATCGCGTCTTCGGGGACTTCGGTGACTGAGCAGGTGGGTTCTTCGAACATGATCACATCTTTCCGCTGTCGCGCAGGTTGATATGCCAGTTGAGGGCTTCTTCCAGAATGTGCGGTGTGTGCTGGCCGCCGGGGTCGGCGGCAATGGCTCGGTCGAGGTAGTCGTTGAGCCTGTCGCGGAAGTCCGGGTGAGCGCAGTTGTCGATGATGCGGCGGGCGCGCTTGATGGGCGACAGTCCGCGCAGGTCTGCGATGCCCTGTTCCGTGACGAGAACGTGGGTGTCGTGCTCCGTGTGGTCGACGTGGCTGGCAAACGGGACGATTGACGAGATCGCGCCGTCCTTGGCCGTTGACGGCGAAACGAAGAAGTTGAGGAACGCGTTGCGCGCGAAGTCGCCCGACCCGCCGATGCCGTTGACGATCTTCGTTCCGGTGATGTGGGTGGAGTTGACGTTGCCGTAGATGTCGGCCTCAACCATGCCGTTGATGCCGATGACCCCCAGACGGCGGACGATTTCGGGGTGGTTCGACATTTCCTGCGGGCGCAGGAGCAGGCGGCCCTTGAAGTTTTCGACGTTGTCGTTGAAGTACTGGGCTTTTTCGCGGGTCAGGGACAGTGCGGTGGCGGACACGGATGTGAACGTGCCCTCTTCCAGGAGGCTCAGCAGGTTGTCCTGCACCACCTCGGTGAAGGACGTGAGGTTGCGGAATTCGGATTCCTGCAGGCCTGCGAGCACCGCGTTGGCGACGTTGCCGATGCCCGACTGCAACGGCAGCAGGTTCTTCGGCAGGCGGTCGTGCTTGACTTCCGAACGGAGGAAGTCGATCAGGTAGTTCGCCATCGCCTCGGACTTTTCGTCAACCGGGTTGAACTTGTTGTCGCGGTCCGGGGAGTTGGTTTTGACGACCGCAACGACCTTCGATTCATCAACCCGCAGGTAGGGGTCGCAGATCCGCTGTGCGGGGTCGAGGATCTGAATGGGATTGCGGTGCGGCGGGATGTGGGTGCCGTAGTAGATGTCGTGGAAGCCCTCGATTTCGTTCGGCAGCCACTCGTTGACTTCCAGGATGACCTTGTCGGCCAGGTCGAGCCAGGTTTTGTTGTTGCCGACGGACGCGCCGGGCACCAGCAGGCCGTTGGGCAGGATGGCCGCGACTTCGACGACGGCGACGTTGAGTTTGCCGTAGAAGCCGAACCACACCTGCTGGGCCAGGTGGCTCAGGTGGGCGTCGAGGTAGTCGACGTCGCCGTTGTTGATGGCTGCCCGCATGTCGGGGTCGGTGTTGAACGGGGTGCGGAAGTGCACGCCTTTGGCTTTGGCGAGTGCTCCGTCGAGTTCATCCGAAGTCGATGCCCCGGTGAACAGTCCGATCGAGAAGTCTTCCCCCGCATCGTGTGCTGCTTCTATGCGGTCTGCCAGTGCCGTGGGTACGGCTTTCGGGTATCCGCTTCCGGTGAAGCCGGACATTCCGACGTTGTCGCCGGGGTTGATGAAACGAGCAGCTTCCTCGGCAGACATCACCTTGTCCGCGAGAACAGTATTCACAATGCGAGCCATAGCCTCATTGTTCCAAATTGCGCAACAGCTCACACCGCCGGGTCGGCGCCTGCCGTGCGGCCGGTTGGTTCTTCATTGTCATTTCCCGAGGTGCCGCTCGCCTTGCCCGCCTCGATCGCCTTGCGCAGGTCCTCAAGTGCCGCGTAGAACTCCACGGTTGGGCCTTATGCGTCGGAGGGGATCGGCGGCAGCGTTGTGGCGGTCAGGCGGGGACCGCGTTCGGTGCAGCCCAGAATCCGCAGGCTCTGCTCGAGGTATTCGCGTTCGAGGTCGTCCACCTGCAGTGGGCCGTCCGGATTCCACCACTGGGGGAGGACATTGCTGATGGCCAGAATGGAGCGGGCCGCGAGGTCGGGGTTGTCGATGTCGAAAACACCCTGCTCTTTGCCAAGGCGGACCTGTTCGTACAGCTGACCGCGGGTGAAGACGCGCAGCTCATCGATTTCAGGCCGGTAGTCCTCGCTCAGGCGCTCTGTTTCGAACAGCAGAAGCCGGGAGCTTGCGAGGTTCGCGGCCCGGTAGCGCACAAGAACGCGCACAAACACCGCCACGCGGGCAACCGGGTCCGGTTCGGCGGCGTTGAGGGCCTCGTCGATTGCGGTGTTGAACTCTTGGTAGCTGGTGCGGATGAGTTCGAAAAGGGCAGCCTGCTTCGAATCGAAGTAGTAGTAGAGGGCAGACAGGTTCAGCCCCGCCGTGTTGGCGATGTCGCGGATGGATGCACCGTCGAATCCCTTTGCCGCAAATGTTTCCCGCGCGGCGCGCAGAATAGCGTCGCGGCCCTTGAGCTGTTGTCCTGAACGTTTCATAAGCGCCAGGCTATCGTAGGTTCAAACGATCGTTCTGCATACAAAAGGGTCGCTGCCGGGGTACAGTGCAGCGTGCACCATGCGCAGCCGCTGTTACAAAGGAGTCCGCAGTGAAGAACTACGAAGCGATCAGCCGCTTCCTTGCCCACGAACGTTCCGGCAAGCCGCTGTTCGGCCTTATGGGTGATGCCAACCTCGCGTATCTGGGTCATTTCATCGAACAGACCGACGGTCGCTACATCGGCATGTCAATCGAAGACGCTGTCGTTTTGGCAGCTGACGGCTACGCCCGCTTCTCCGGCGAAGTCGGCATGGCGACTGTCACCTTCGGCCCCGCAATCACCAACGCCATCACCGCACTGACCGAAGCTGCGCGCGCCCGCACACCGCTGGTGCTGCTGACCGGCGACACCCCGGACGTCAATGAGCACTACCAGCGCATCGACATCGCGGCAGTCGCAGCTTTGACAGGTGCCGCCTATGAGCGCTCCTATTCCGGCGCAGATGCAGTGAAGACGATCCACAAGGCCGTTATGCGGGCGCGCGCTCGCCAGCAGCCGGTGATCGTCAACATCCCCTACGCGCAGATGAACGACGAAGTCGACCTGCCCGAACTGCCCGACCTCAGCCAGCCCGCATCGGTGCTCGGCGCGGACTCCGACCGGGTCGAGGACGCTCTGGGCTACCTCATGTCGGCTCGCCGTCCCCTGGTCCTGGCCGGACGAGGTGTCATTTCGGCAGGTGCGCGCGATTCTGTTCTGCGCTTCGCCCGCATGATCGGCGCTCCCGTCATGACCTCTCTCATTGCAAAGGACCTGTTCCGCGGCGAACCGGAAAATCTCGGTATCCACGGCACCCTGTCCAACGAAGTGGGCGTTGAGTACATGGGCGACGCTGATGTCGTCATCGCCTTCGGGGCGTCACTGAACAACTGGCAGACCGACCACTACCACCTGATGGAAGGCAAGAAGGTCATCCAGGTGGACAGCTGCGCCGAAGCGCTCGGCAAATACGGTCCCGTCGACGTCGCCATCCAGGCGGATGTTGCGGCAGCGGTCGACGCTCTTGCCGGAACCCTGCTGGAAGCCGACCCGGACGCGGACAGCCGCACGGCACCCAAGTACGTTGCGGCACTTGAGGACCGCCCCCAGCGGGAGGCACTCGATGACTACCGCTCCACCTCGCGCGAAGACCACATTGACGTGCGTGACGCAGCAATGCGGATCAGCGAGGCCATCAGCCACGACGGCCAGAAGCAGATCAACCAGGTGTCCGACATCGGCATGTACTTCCCGTCGGTCGTCCAGCACATGGTTGTCGACCCCGGCAAGTGGGACTTCGCCGGCTACTTCGGTGCGATCGGTCTGGCCATCCCCCTGGGTGTCGGTGCGGCCTACGCGGATTCGTCGCGCCCGACGGTCGTGTGGGTCGGCGACGGCGCGGCAATGCACTCGCTCATGGAAGTCTCCACCGCGGTGCGCGACGGCCTGCCGCTGGTGGTCGTCGTGCTCAACGACTCCTGCTACGGTGCCGAGTTCTACAAGCTGGAGAACTTCGGTTCCAAGGGCGAAACCTCGTTCGTCGAATGGCCGTCCTTTGCCGCCATGGCCCGAGGAATGGGCGCTGCCGGGCACACCGTGAGCTCCCTGGATGAACTCGATTCGGTGCTGGGAGAACTCGGCGAAATCACCGCGCCGACCGTCATCGAAGTGGTCACCGATCCGCTGGAGCGCTTCCGTCCCAAGCCCCGTTCGTAAGGTGCATCACTTGCCGCTAAAGTGAGCTGTGCAACACCACAGTGAGGAGATAGCTATGGAAATTCAGGGAGTATCCGCCCTCGTCACCGGCGGCGTGTCCGGTCTTGGCCGCGCGACAACCGAGCGTCTGCTCGCGGCCGGTGCCAACGTCGTCATGATCGATCTCAACGAAGAAGCCGGTGCGAAGGCCGCAGAAGAACTCGGCGAACGCGCCCACTTCGTCAAGGCCGACGTGCAGAACGAAGAGCAGGTTCAGGCCGCTGTCGACAAGGCAGTTGAGCTCGGCCCCCTGCGCATCGTCGTCAACTGCGCCGGTGTGGCGACACCCGGCAAGCTCGTTTCGCGCCGTGGCCCGCTGGAACTCGAGACCTTCAGCAAGGTCGTCGGCATCAACCTGGTCGGCACCGTCAACGTGGCACGTCTGGCAGCTGCGGCAATGCAGCAGGGCGAACCGGACGGCGAAGAGCGCGGCGTCATCATCAACACCGCTTCGGTCGCAGCTTTTGACGGCCAGATCGGCCAGATTGCGTACTCGGCCTCCAAGGGCGGCGTTGCTGCCGTGACCCTGCCGATGGCCCGCGAACTCGCCGAATCGCTCATCCGCGTGGTCACCATCGCACCGGGCATCTTCGAAACCCCGATGATGGCCGGGCTGCCGCAGGAAGCTCAGGACTCGCTCGGCAAAATGGTTCCGCACCCGGCGCGCCTGGGCAAGCCCGCCGAATACGCCCAGCTGGTCGAATCGATCGTGCGCAACCCCATGCTCAACGGCGACACCATCCGTCTGGACGGCGCCATCCGCATGCAGCCGAAATGATTCGCGTGAGCTGAGGTCACCTCAGCTGTGACCGGTCGAGGTGCCGTCCCCGTTTTGGGGAGCGGCACCTCGTCTGTTTTTGGGCGCGCGTTCTTGTGGGCGGCTGTGCTCCCGTAAGCCGGATTCCGAGGCTCAGCTCAAGCCGGCTCGTTCGGCCAGCACCTGGGCCGTCACCGAACGCGAATCCGGGCGCAGACCCTGTTGGGCGACCGCCGCTGGCGTCCCGGTGGCCAGAATCTGGCCGCCCTCGTCGCCGGCTCCCGGGCCGATGTCGATGACGTGGTCGGCCTGCGCGACCACCCGGAGGTCGTGCTCGATGACGACCACTGTCGCGCCGTCGTCGACCAGGCGGCGCAGCTGGGTGAGCAGAAGGTCCACATCCGCCGGGTGCAGCCCCGTTGTCGGCTCGTCCAGGAGGTACAGGCTGTGCTTGCGGCTGGAGCCCCGCTGCATTTCGGAAGCCAGCTTGATGCGCTGCGCTTCGCCGCCTGACAGCTCCGGGGAGCCCTGTCCCAGGCGCAGGTAGCCCAAGCCGAGTGCATGCAGGAATTCGACAGAGCGCAGAACTTTCGGTTCTTCGGCGAAGACCTCCAGCGCCTCGTCTACGGTCAGCGCCAAAACATCCGCGATGCTGCGGTCGTTCCACTGCAGTTGAAGGATCTCCGGCTTATAGCGCTTGCCGTGGCAGGCCGGGCAGGTGGTGTACGTGCCGGGCAGGAACACCAGCTCAACTTCGATGCTGCCCGCGCCATCGCACTCCGGGCAGCGGCCCTTTTTCGTGTTGTAGGAAAAGTCCGACACCGACATTCCCCTCCGCTTGGCCTCCGGGGTGTCAGCAAAGAGCCTGCGCACGTGATCGAACAGGCCCGTATAGGTCGCGACGGTTGAACGAACGGTGCGCCCAATCGGCTTCTGGGTGATGTGAACCAGCCGGCGGATCTCATCGACCCCCGCTGCGCTGTCCACTCGGAAATTCCGGGAGTCGTCGGAATCCGCCGTGACCTCAGCATCAGAATCTTCGTCAGTGGCTTCTTCGGTGCCGACTACCTGCTTGGCTGAGCGGGACGCCACATCGGCCAGCACCCCGATGACGAGGGTGGATTTTCCGGAACCGGATACTCCCGTGATCGCGGTGAGAGCCCCCAGCGGGAAGTCAACGTCGGCCCCGTCGAAGGCGCGCGCGTGCACGCCGCGCAGGCTGATGGATTCACCGGTGCCAGCCGGGGTGTCCGTCAGCTCGGGAAAGTCCTCGTTCAGGGCGGCGGCAGTGGGCGAGCCCAGCTGCTCGGCGTTGGCGCGGAACTGGTCCGTAGGGCCGGAGAACACCAGCTGCCCGCCGCGCTCACCGGCGCGAGGGCCAATATCTACGATCCAATCGCATCCGGCGACCAGGGACATATCGTGCTCCACCAGAAGCACCGAATTGCCCGCGTCGATGAAGCGCTGCAGCAGCTCGGAGACTGCCTTCCGCTCTACGACGTGCAGGCCGGCCGAGGGCTCATCCAGCACATAGGCCGTGCCGAACAGGCTCGAGTTCAGCTGGGAGGCCAGCCGCAGACGCTGATGCTCGCCGGCAGACAGGCTCCGTGCCGGCCGCGACAGGCTCAGGTGTCCCAGCCCCAGCTCGATCGCCGCGCGGACCGTGGGCAGCACCTGATCCAGCAGCAGCTCTTCGGCCTCGTCGTGCTCGTTCCACTCCTGCTTGGCGATCCCCGCCAAGTGCTCGAGGCGGTCCTCCAACACAGCCAGAACGTCCTTCAACGCCAAGTCGTTGAATTCGTCGATGGCGTAACCCGCGTAGGTGACCAGCAGGGTATCCGGCTGGAAACCGCGGCCCTGGCAGGTTGGGCATGTCGATGAATGCATGAAAGAGAGCACTCGGCGGCGGGTCTTGTCTGACTCCGTTTCCGCCAGGGACTCGGTGAGGTAGGTGGCAACCGAGCGCCATTTGCCCCTATACGACCCCTGCATGGCGTTTTCGTCCCGCACCGGGTGGACGGTGACCACCGGCTGTTCGTCCGTGAACAGAATCCAGTCGCGGTCCTCTTGAGGAATATCTCGCCACGGGACGTCGAGTGGGTAGCCGAGGGTGCCCAGGATGTCTCGGAAGTTCTTACCCAGCCACGCTCCCGGCCACGCGGCGATCGCGCCGTCCCTGATAGACAGGCTGGGATCCGGCACCATTGACTCTTCTGTCGGCCGGTGCACGGTGCGGGTTCCCTGGCACTCGGGGCACATGCCGGCGGTGGTGTTGGGCGAGAAGGCGTCGGAGTCGAGCCTGCCGTATTCCAGCCGTTCGCGCATACCGTCCGGGTAGCTGCCGGAGCGGGAGAAGAGCAGCCGAACGCTGTTTGAGATATTCGAGATCGTGCCCACGGAGGAGCGCGCGCCGCCCAGGGTGGTGGACTGCTGCAGTGCCACCGTCGGCGGCAGGCCCGTGATCGAGCCGACGCGCGGGTTGACCGCGCCGCCGATGAGGCGGCGCGCGAAGGGGGAGACAGACTCCAGGTAGCGACGCTGCGCCTCGCCGTGGATGGTGCCGAAGGCCAGGCTGGATTTGCCCGAACCCGAAACACCGGTGACCGCCACGAGGGTATCCCGCGGCAGGTCGACGTCGACGTGTTTCAAGTTGTGAAGCTGCGCATCGCGCACCCGGATCATTGGATCGTCACCCGCACGAGCCGCATTGCGCGGAGCCGAGGGCTCGGATGTGGAGTGAGTCATGGTGGCTACTCTACCCAGCAGACTGCGTCTGCTGCGGAGACTGCGCCTGCCGGGCCTGTTTGGCCTGCTTGGCCCGTTCGGCCTGTCGGCGCAGCACGAGACCGCGGACGGATCCCATTGCGATGAGTACCAGAGTGAGAACAACCGAGCCCAGCACGGTCGACCACGAAATGTTCGGATCCGCGGGGCTGTGGGTCAGCTGATAGACGAGTGCGGACATGAGTGACGCGCAGACCGCCGGCACTGTCCAGTACAGCGACAGCCTGGCCGACAGTGAGATGAGCACAATGGCTCCGGCGGGTGCCGCCAGGACTGACACCATCCAGACAGACAGGATCACCAGGCAGGCTACGAGTGCTGAGGGCGGACCGACGTAGCCGTATTCAACTTCCATGGGGTCGTGGTGAATAGCGGACGGCAGCAGCGCCAGCGCCAGAACGCCCAGAGCGATGTCAACCCCGAATGCCACCGTGCCGATCGAATCACCGAACGGTCGCGGTGGTGCAATGTAGCCGAGCGCTTCGAGCACGTGGTACATGCCGAACATGGTCACACCGGCGCTTGCGGCTAAGAAGAAGAGAATCTGCGTGCGAGCTTTGGAACGCACCGGGGAATGCTGATTCATGCGGTTTACTGTAGAGCGGAAAGTAGGGAAAACCCTCAGTGTTCCTCGGGCTTTCACCATGGGAATCTGATTGCGGCCCCGCGAGGATTGAAGCATGAAATCTCAGACACAGGACGGCAGCTGGATCAAACCAGCCGGGCATCCGGGGCTGATAGGCACAGTGAACCTGCTGGCCTCCGGTTTTGTCTGGTGGACGATCTCCTGCCTGTCCATCTTCCTGTTCTTCGGCGGACTGTCGGCACTGCCGGCTGCCGGTTCCGGCATCATCTTCCTGCTGGCGTGGTTCTACTTTCAGTGGGGCATCAACACTGTGGAGCGCCACCGCGCTGAATCGATTTACAGCCTGGGCTACCCCAAACCGCAGATGCCGCAGCGTGGACCCGGTTTCACCGGTTGGCTCAAGTGGTTGGGCCGAGCTGTGACCTCGGCAGTTTTCTGGCGCGGCACCGCCCATCATTTCCTCAAGTCCTTCACGGGTGCCGTCCTGGGCGGGCTGTCGTTTTTGGCACTCGCCTTTGCCATCGTGTTCTTCGGCATCGCCGTGTCGGACACCATCAGCCAGGAGATCGTTTTCGACAACGTCGACAGGCCGCTGCGTTTTGTACTCGCCGCGGTTCTGACGGTCTTCACCCTGGTCATCCTGTGGTACTCGGCCATGCTTGACCGTGCGATCGACAAGCTGCTGTTGGCGCCGTCGAAAGCTGACACTCTGACACAAGAGGTCACGGCCCTCGACGACGCCCGGCAGGGAGCGGTTGGTGCCGCAGAAACTGAGCGCGCCCGCCTCGAGCGCGACCTTCACGACGGCGTGCAGCCCATGCTGGTGGCCCAGTCGATGAAGATCGGCATGGCGAAGGCGAAACTCGAAACCGACCCCGAAGGGGCCCGCACTCTCATTGCGGAAGCACACGAAGATTCCAAGCAGGCGGTTGCGGAACTGCGCCGTCTGGTGCGCGGCCTGCAGCCGGCCGTGCTGGGCGACCGCGGCCTCGATGCCGCCCTGTCCGGCCTGGCAGCCCAGTCGGTCGTCCCGGTGGACCTCACCGTGAATCTGCCCGGGCGCATCGATCGAGACATCGAGTCCGTCGCCTATTTCGTTGTGGCCGAAGCCCTCACCAACATCAACAAGCACGCGCACGCCACCCGCGCGACTGTGCGGGTCGGCATGACCGCCGACCTTTCCCGACTGCAGATCGAGGTTTCTGACAACGGACGAGGTGGAGCTCACCTCCCGGTGCACGGAAATTCGGGTCTTGCGGGTCTGCGGGACCGGGTGCGGGCTGTGCGCGGCAGCTGGGAATTCTCATCGCCCGAGGGCGGACCAACCGAACTGAAAGTCGAGGTGCCATGCGCATTCTGATTGCCGAAGACTCTGTCCTCCTGCGGGAAGGCCTGGTGCGCCTGCTGACCGATGCCGGCCACGACATCGTCCACACGACGGGTGATGCGACTGATCTGCTCGGCGCGGTCAGTGCCCACGAACCTGATCTGGCGATCGTCGATGTGCGGATGCCGCCGACGTTCACGGATGAAGGCATCCGGGCGGCTGTGCTCATCCGCGCGCAGAACCCGGAAGTTGGAGTTCTCGTCCTTTCCCAGTACGTAGAAGAGCGCTACGCATCAGATCTCATTGCCGACAATTCCGGCGGTTTCGGCTACCTGCTGAAAGACCGCGTGGCAGACGTCAGCGACTTCCTGGAAGCAGTCGACAAAGTCGCTTCCGGCGGCACGGTGCTCGACCCGGAAGTCGTCAGCCAGATCATGGTGCGTTCCCGCCGGGACACGGGAATCGACCAGCTTTCGGCCCGTGAACGCGAAGTTCTGGCACTCATGGCCGAAGGCAAGTCGAACTCGGCCATCGCCTCCGCGCTGTTCTTAAGTGCCGGAGCAGTCGAAAAGCACATTTCGTCGGTGTTCACCAAGCTCGGCCTGTCAGCCGGAGCCGACGACAACCGCCGCATCCTCGCGGTCCTGAAGTTTCTAGGAGCATGACATGACCAACCAGCCCATGCCGACACCTCGTAATTTCAACCAGCCCAACCAACCCGCCCAGCAGCCTGCTCAGCCAGTACAGCCGGGGCAGCACCCCGGCCAGCCCGCACCCGCGCGGAAATCATCGCGCATCGGGTGGAAGATCGCGATCACCATCGCGGCGGTGCTAGCCCTGATCGTGCCGCTCGGCGTTATTGCCGTCACGATGGTGGCATCAGCCAGCTACGAGCACAGAACACAGAACGGCGCGATTCCCGAAGGCATCGACCGGCTCGAAATCAATACGAACCTCGCCGAGGTGATCGTCGTGGATTCCGCGGAGATCGGAGACCGTGACATGCCGCTGGAGTCGCAGGTCACCGGCTGGTTCGACACCCGCTACCGGCAGCACAAGGACTCCAGCACCGGCGCAGGCCCGGTCAAGGTGAAGAAGAGCGGACCGACAGCGGTTCTTGACATCAAACCTCAGAACGTACGGGGAGCCGAGGTGACCATCGGCCTGCCGAAGGACCTCGCCGAAAAGCTGGCGATCGACTTGAAGCTCAGTCGGGGTGCGATCTACGTCGACGGCAAGTACAAAGACATTGCCGCCTCGATACGCGGCGGTGCCGTAGAAGTCGAAGGTGAAGCCGAAAAGCTGGCGATCGACATCAAGGGCGGCGAGGCCGACGTCGACGGAGTCTTCGACGATGCGAGCTTCAAAGTTCAAGGCGGTGAGGTCGGTGCGGAGCATCTCGATGCGAAGAAGAAAGTGTCCGTCAACGTCACCGCGGGAAGTGCTGACCTGCAGCTGGGACCGAATACACAGCCTGTTGAAGGTGTCGACCTCAGTGTGGCAGCCGGCTCCGCCAGCTTGCTGCTGCCCGATCCGAAAGACATGGAGAACGGACGGGGGTACGTCATCGTCGATGACCGGCAGGCCAACCTGGGCAGCACCACAATCGAAATCGAAGCCAAGCGAGTGGCTGACATGTCAGAAGTCGGTGAGGACATCCCAGTGCACATCAACGCCGGTGTGGGTGACCTTGAAATCGGCTACTGGGATGCCGGTGGAGACTACTCCGAAGAGGCCGACCTCGACGAATAAAGCACGGCCGCGGTCGGGAAGGGAGCCCGGCGGCAGCCTTGACTATCTCCGTTGGTGGGCGAATAGTTAAAAGCCCACCAACGAGAGGCTTCATCGATGTCAGGTCATGACAACAACCGTGTCAGTAGCGTTCGTGTGGAAGACCCGATCCCCAAGGGAGTGCGCGGACACAAGCGGCAGGCGCTCAAACGCAGCATCAAGAGCCGTCACATGTTCATGATTGCGCTCGCCGGGGTCATCGGCACGGGACTGTTCCTGGGTACGGGGGATGTCATCAACCGTGCGGGCCCCGGTGGGACGATCGCCGCGTATGTTGTCGGCGGTTTCCTCCTGTGGCTGACCATGTCGTGTCTGGGTGAAACGTCGTCGGTGATGCCGGCTTCTGGGTCTTTTCAGGCGCACGCCACAAAGCTCCTAGGGCCCGGGACGGGATTCACGATCGGCTGGATCTACTGGCTGTCGTGGGCAAGCTTCATCGGCCTGGAGTTCTTGGCGGCCGGCATTGTCATGAAGTTCTGGTTCCCGGATGTTCCAACGGCGGTGTGGTCCGGTGTGTTCATCGTCGTGCTGTTCGTCATCAACCTGTTCAGCGTCCGCGGCTTCGCGGAGGTTGAATCCGGTTTGGCGTTCGTCAAGGTCGCAGCGGTTGCCGCGTTCATTGTGATCGGTGGCCTGGTGCTTGTCGGCTTGGTCGGCATGGACGGTGAGACGCGGCCGCGGTGGGAGAACTTCTACGCTGACGGCGGTTTCTTCCCCACGGGGATCGGTGCGGTTCTTGCCGCAATGATGACGGTTATCTACACGTTCATGGGTTCGGAAGTCATGGGTGTTGCCGCTGGCGAGGCGGAAAACCCCGCCAAGGCGGTCCCCAAGGCGGTGCGGACGATCGTGTTCCGTCTGGTGTTTCTGTACTTGGGTGCTGTTGTCATCCTCATTGCGCTCATCCCGTGGCGTCAGGCGGGGCTTTCGGAAAGCCCGTTCGTCACGGTGTTCGAAGCGATCGGCATTCCCTTTGCCGCGGACATCATGAACTTTGTCGTGTTGGTGTCGATCCTGTCGGTGGGCAACACCGGTCTGTACATGTGTTCGCGCATCCTGTGGTCGCTTGGCCACGATGGGCATGCGCCGAAGTTCTTCACCCGCACGCTCAAGAACGGTTCGCCCTATGGTGGGCTGATCTTCACGATGGTGTTCGGGCTGCTGTCGCTGCTGTCGAGCTTCGTTGCAGAGGACACGCTTTTCGTGTTCCTCATGTCGGTCTCCGGCATCGGCGGTGCACTGTCGTGGATCACGATTGCGCTCACCCAGTACTCGTTCCGCATCAAGTTCGTGAAGTCCGGTGGGGACGTCAAGCAGCTTCCTTACCGGGTGCCGCTGTTCCCGGCGGTGCCGATCCTCGTGGTGCTGCTCAATCTGGCTGTGTTCGTCGGCATGGCGCTCGATCCCACCCAGAGGCTGTCGCTTGTCATCGGCTTGGGCGTGGTGCCTGTCTGCTATGGCGTGTACTGGCTGTTCATCCGTCCGCGCGAGAAGCACTTGCCGTCGGCCGAAATGGAAGTCCGACTGTCAGCTGAAAAGGTGTAACGGCTGCTGGCTGGGAGCCTGGGAGGTTCCGGTACCTGCCGAGGTGCCGGTGGTTGCCGAGGTGCCGGTGGTTGCCGAGGCGCCGGTGGTTGCCGAGGCGCCCTCCACCTCGTCAGTGGTGCTCCGGTTGAACTGCTGGCCGGATAGTCGTGTCAGTGCCAGCCGATAGGGTGAGAACATCAGCCGCAAGGTCCGCCAGCCCAAGGAGTGTCCGCATGACGGAGTACGTTGTTCTTCTCGATGAAGACGGCAAGCCCATTGGTGAGGCTGACAAGGTTGCTGTGCACACGGCTGACACCCCGCTGCACTTGGCGTTTTCGTGTTTTCTGTACAACGACTTGGGCCAGGTGCTTATGACTCGACGGGCACTGGGCAAGGCCACGTGGCCCGGTGTGTGGACCAATTCCTTCTGCGGGCATCCCGCGCCGGGGGAATCGTTCACAGCAGCCATTGAAAGGCGCGCCGCGCAGGAACTGGGCACCAAGGTTGTTGAGGTCACCGAGATCCTGCCGGACTTTAGGTATCGGGCGATTGACGCATCGGGTGTTGTCGAAAACGAAATCTGCCCCGTGTTTTCGGCGAAGATCGACGGCGAGCTTCTGCCGGTTACTGACGAAGTCATGGATTTTGCATGGGTTGATCCTGATGCGCTGACGGATGTTCTGCGCCAGGCGCCTTTTGCCTTCAGCCCGTGGGTGGTTGAGGAATGGGCGCAGCTGCGTGGCTGAGATTCTCAATTCGGTTCGGGTTCGCCAGCATTCTGGTCCGCTCGATCCGCTGGGGCCATTTGCTGTTCCCCATCCGGAAGGCAGGGGAGTGGGCCAGGCACCGTTTTTGTCCCGCGGTTCGCTTCTGAACTGGCGGTTCAGGCGGCACGATTTTGAAGCCCACGGCACCGAGGTAGTCCAGCCGGTGCGCGTTGTTCAGCATGATGAGCGCGGTCTGGTTGTGTGGCTTGCCGGCGGTACTCCGACGGTCGACAGCCGTTTTGCCGGCCGCGAGGACGTCAATCTGCACGACCTGGGCTACGCCGAGCGTTTTTCACCTTCGGCCACTGACCGTGTCAGCTATCGGCGGCACTGGCACGGCACGGGTGTGCTGCGGATTGTGCCTGCGGGCATGCCGTTTTCGGTGTGGCTGTTCTGGGCGGGAACGGGCGAGTTCCGCAGCTGGTACATCAATCTGGAGCACCCGCACACCCTTGCAGGGGATTCCCTGTTCACTGCGGATCACGTGCTCGACATTCTGGTGCGGCCGGACGGGACGGTGGAAGAAAAAGACCGCGACGAACTGGAGGCCGCCGTCCGCTTCGGTCAATGGGATGACGGCATTGCCGCGGCGATCGAAGCCGAAAAGCGCCTGGCTCTTGACCAGATGCGCTCCGGTCACTGGGCTTTTGACAGGGATTGGACGCTGTTCCAGCCCGATCCCTCGTGGACCCTGCCGCCCGCCCCGAAGCTGTAAACGCGCAGCTGTAAACGGCACTGGGCGCTGATGCCGTCGCCGTCTGCTGTCCCTCCACTCTGTAAACCGCGTTGTCAGCGCTTGCCGCCGGGCTGGTTTTGCCCTCTTACCAGTGCAGATTCACGCTTTAGTGCGGTTTCACGCGTTGTTGTGGCGCATTTACGCGCAAATCTGCATTAGCGCGTGAGTCTGGTGTGGTTTGGGTGGTGCCGGGTTTGGTGGGCGAGGTGGTGCTGGGCTTTGGGTGTTTTCTGTCGGGCCGGGTTCGCCTGTTTGTGGGTGCAGATTTGCGCTTTAGTGCAGAGTCACGCGTTGTTGTGGCGCATTTACGCGTGAGTCTGCATTACTGCGTGAGTCTGGCGTGGCCTGGGTGGTGCCGTATTTGGTGGGCGAGGTGGAGCTGGGCTTCGGACGGTTTCTGTCGGGCCGTGTTTGCCCTCTTGCCGGTGCAGATTTGCGCTTTAATGCAGTTTCACGCGTTGTTGCAGCGCATTAACGCGCAAATCTGCATTAGCGCGTGAGTCTGGCCTGGGTGGCGCGCCCACATTAACGCGCAAGTCTGCATTACCGCGTGAGTCTGGTGTGGGTGGTGAGCTGCATCAGCCTGTGAAATCGGGGCGGAAGGGAGCGAAAGCCGCCTCGACGCCAGCACGAACGTCAGCGCCAGCTCGCACATCAGCGCCAACCCCGCCAGCACCGCCGTTCTCACCAACAGCCAGGGCCAGCCGCAGCTGCAGCCTTGCCTTATAGGGGTCAAGCACACCCGAGGGCACAAGTCCCATCTTCTGCAAACCGATTTCAGCGCCGGGATAGCCGTAGGTGTTCTCCAGCGCAGACCCCGAACCCGTGCGCGACGAGTACACAACCGGCATCCGCTGAGCTAGCCGCTCAACCGCAGGAAGCGCCGACTGCGGCACGTGCCCACCGCCGACACCGGCAAGGACACAGCCGGCATACCCGGCATCGGCAACCCCATCGAGAATCGCCAGCGAATCACCCAAGCCAACGGCAATAACAGCCACCTGAGGGAAGACGTCGTCGCTGGTCAGGCCGGGGAACTGGGGACGAGGTGTCGCCCCGGCCGCTCCTGCCACTCCGGCTGCCGCCACACCACCGGCCCCCACAGCACCAGCCAAACCACCGTCCGCCGGAACATGTGGCAGGATGACGCGGTCTTCGCTCACCCAACCCAGCGGCCCGGCAGACGGTCCGGAGGAAAAAGCGTGGATGAAGCTTGTGTGGTCTTTGCGCACAAAAACGGGATCGTGGATTTCATCGGCCATCACCAAGGCGCTCGCCAGGCCCCGGACCTGCGGCGACAGTGCCGCAATGACAGCCGCCCGCACATTCGCAGGGCCATCGGCGCCGGGCAATGACGGGTTGCGCATGGCCCCCGTGACCATAATCGGGATACCCGAATCGTTGATCCGCGACAGCACAAACGCGGTTTCCTCAAGCGTGTCGGTGCCCTGCGTGAGAACAACCCCAACGGCTCCTTCATTCGCAGCCGCCCGCGCCGATTCCACGACGCTCACCAGGTGCTCGACCGTAATTGAGCCGGAACCGACCTGCGCCACCTGCTCGAATGTCAGCTGCAGACCGGATGACGAGGCGCCAGCCCCCTGACCGCCTTCCTCACCCGCCTGCCCCGCGGGTGGGGCAACGTGACCAACCACAGAACCGACGTCAATCGTGTCGAGGCGGGCGGCGCGTGCAATGTCTTCGCCGGAAATGCTGGGAGAAACCCCACCGGACTCAGTGGGAACAGACGCAATCGTTCCGCCCAGGGCGGCAATGTGGATCCTCATGCCTCCACAATAAGGCCCGGAACAACAGGGGCCGAGGCGCCCATTCGGCGCGCTCCACAGAAGCATCTGCCAACCCGCGCGGGCGCGGCAACAACGCCTGCCGCACCCCTACAGCAGAGCACCCGCCAGCAGAATCATCGTCAGGACGAAGCCCGCGGCATAGTTCAGCCACAGGAAAACCTGCCAGCCGGAACGCGTCCGCTCAGCCGAGGCATCATCAATGTTCAAAAAGCGCACCGCGTTGGCGGTATAGGCCAGCCCGACGACCGCCATGATGTCCAGCGGGAATGGGGTGAGACCCATGAGAACGGCCGCCGCCGCGTACAAAGCAACCGCCACAGCCACCGTGCCGCGCGCGCCGAATGCCGTGGCGATCGACTTGAGGCCGGCTTCGCGGTCGGGCCCGATGTCCTGCACTGCGCCGAACGCCTGGCTTGCCATGCCCCACAGGAAGAACGCGATGAGCCCCAAGACTCCCGCTGTACTCACACCCGAGCCCAGCACTCCCGAAGCGGCACCGTCAGCCCCAGCCCCTGCAGAACCACCACCAGCACCCCCGGCCAGCAGCGTCACGGCGAACCAGGCGGGCGTAGAGAAGTGCAGGGAGCTGGTCACGGAATCCAACACGGGGATTTCTTTGAACCGAAGGCCCCTCGCCGAGTACGCGACAACCGCGAACAGGCTGAAAACCAGCATCGCCTTGGCCATCCATGGCGCTGTCACCAGGAAATACAGCACGAACGGCAGACAGCTGAAGACGGCCGCAAGAAGGGTCGGCCGGTGCAGTGCGGGGTCGAGCACACTGCCTTCCACACCGCCTTTGCGCGGATTGCGCATGTCGGATTCGTAGTCGAAAACGTCGTTGATCCCGTACATGGCCAGGTTGTACGGCACCAGGAAGAACAGGCACCCCAACCAGAAATCGAGGCTCAGCCCGCCGCCCATCAGCAGGTACGCCGCCCCGAACGGGTAGGCCGTGTTGACCCAGCTGAGCGGGCGGGATGACAGGAACAGGTGCTTCAGCACTTCTCGTCACCACCGCTGACGAGGCGCCGCTCACCACCGCCGTCACGGGCGGCTTGGTCTGTTCTCGGCTGGAGCAGGTGAGCCCAGAGTGCGGGCAGGACGAGCACTGCGAAAACGGTGTAGGAAAGGTCTTCGATCGGCATGAGGCCAAGCGTGATGCCCGACGATGTTTCCGGCGAATAGTAGAACAGTCCAACACCGATCATGATGTTGTCGAAGATGATCGTCAGGGCAATGAGCACTGCTGCCGTCAGCAGCCACGGGCGGATGGGAATGCGCTTGCGTGCACTCCACGCAAGAAGTGCCGCGGGAATGAGGAAACAGGCGTTGAGAAGCGTGTACGTCACGGCTGCCCTGCCTCCCCAGCAGTCCGGTAATCCGCCTCCCGGCCGGCACCTGACCTGACACCTCGTCCGGCAGCCGACCCGGCACCTCGCGAGCCCCGCCATTCCGCCAGTTTCGCGGCCCCGACGAAAACGTTGATGGTCAGCCACACCAGGAAGAACAGGAACAGCAGCTCTTCCATCGGCAGGTGCGGAGCCAGGTTGATGCCCGTCATGTAGGGCGAATCGCCGCGGAAGAACACGTCCAGCCCAATGCCCAGCAGATCCCACAGCAGGAACACGGCCCACACACCGAAGTGCACGCCAGCGGTGCGGGCCCACACGTGTCCCGATTTGCTGCGCAGCGCGGCACCCCAGAACAGGCCGTGGCGAAAGTCGAGGATCGCCATGCCCAGCAGCGAAAAGCCGAGTGCGCCCGCGTAGGCCCAGCTCATGTGCGCTCCAGTAGGTCGACGGCGTTTTCAGCGCTGATAAGGCACATGGGCAAGCCCACGCCCGGCGCTGTGTAGGCGCCAGCGTGCACGAGCCCGCGCGCACGCGCCTTCTGCGGGAAGCGGAACATCGCCGACTGCGACAGCACATTCGCCGGCCCGAGTGCCGATCCGCGCCGCGGGTCGATATCGCCGGGACCAAAAGCCCGACGCACCCGCAGGTGTGAGGCCAGATCAACGCCGATGCTCGCGCCCAAAGAGTCAATGATCCGGTTGGCGTACTGCTCAAGCTCCTGTGAACCGGTGCGCAGCTGTGGGTCAGCTGGGGCCGGCACCAGCACAAACAGGTTCTCCGAGTCCGCTGGAGCCACAGAAGCATCCGTCCGCGACGGCGCACATACATAGGCCGACGCCGGCTGCGGCAGACGCTTGTCCGCCCCGAAGATCTGCGTGAAATTGCTGTCCCAGTCAGACGTGAAGAACAGGTTGTGGTGGTGCAGCTGCGGCAGCTTCCGGTCAACACCCAACAGCAGCGTGACCGCGCCGATGCCGTAATCGCGCCGCGCCCACCACTGCTGACTCCGCGTCCGCAGCCGCTGGGGCAGCAGAGCCTCGAACGCCTCAAGATCACAGGCCGCAACAACTGCGTCACTGTCGAAGTCGACAACAGAGCCCGTACCGCGAGAGCCGGCCTCCACCTCGTCAGCACTCGGAACGTGAGCACCCTGGCCAGCCGCCCCCGGCACATCAGCCGAACCACAGCGGGCCGTCACACCGACAACCCGCCTGCCCTGCGTGCGCACCGCCGTCACGGTGCAGTCGGTGCGAATGTCCACACCCAACCGGACCGCCGCCTGAGCCATCGCGGTGATGATCGTGTGCATTCCGCCCATGGGATAGCGCACGCCGTCGACAACATCGAGGTTCGTCATGAGGTGGTACATGCTGGGTGCGGTTTTCGGCTGCGTGCCGAGGAACACCGCCGGATAGCCCAGGATCTTCTGCAGCACGGGGTCGGTCACCGTCTGCTCAATCCGCCGCTGCATGGACTGGCCGAAAAGCCGCGGCAGCCGGGGGAGTCGGGCCAGCACATCGGGCCGGGCAAACCGGGTGTAGTCCCGGGTAGTGAAGTTTGTGTAGAGGAAGTGCTCGAGCGCCAGCCGGTACGTGTCCGAGGCCGATTCCACGTAGCGGCGCACCCGCTGAGCCGCACTGGGTTCGCGCTGGCTCACCAGCCGCAGGAAGGGCTCGGTTCCACGGGGAACATCAACTGCCGAGGTGCCGCTCCCGCTGTCTTGCAACCGTTCGGTTTCCAGCAGGCCCGCTGGCCAGACCCGGAATCCCGGGTCGAGGTCGTGCAGGTCGAGGGGATTGTCTTGGCCCAGCAGGCTGAAGAAGCGGTCGAACACCTCCGGCATGAGGTACCACGACGGTCCCGTGTCGAACGCAAAACCAGCTTCCGTGTGCAGACCGGCCCGCCCACCGACTTCGCTGCGGGATTCCAGGAGCGTGACCTTCCAGCCGCGCGCGGCAGCCAGCGCCGCTGTGCCCAGACCGGCAATACCTCCGCCGACGACCGTCAGTGAGCGCATCAGGCACCTGACCAACCGCGAACCGCGGCGGCTCGGGCTGCGAAGACAGCCTTGCGCGGTGCGGGGATACGCAGGCGGGTCCGCTGGAGTTCATCGACGGGAGTCGCCGCCACCCGTTCGGCGAGTTCTTCGAAGATGCCCAGCGCGGTGCCGACTGCGGTGCGCACGCGCCACGGCAGCAGCGGCATGGCTTTACGCGCCGCGGCAAAATCTGCCTGAATAATGTCCAGCTGGCGGGCTTTTTCCTCTTCTGTGAACTTGCCTTCGCTGTCCAGCAGGTAGGTTCTGCCGAGTTCAGCCGTGTCGGACCCAAGGTCGCGCAGGAAGTTGACGCGTTGGAAGGCCGCGCCCAGACCTCGTGCGCCGTCTTCCAGGATCGGCTGTTCTTCCGCGGTGGGGTTTTCGTCTTCCATGAAAATCGCCAGGCACATCAGCCCGATCACTTCCGCCGAACCGTGAATATAGGAATCCAGCGAAACCGGCGAATGGTGTTCGGGCCGGATGTCGCGGTACATGGACGAAAAGAACGGGTCCCACAGTTTCGGCCCGATCCCGGTGCGCCGCGCGGTGTCCGCAAAAGCGTGGGCTATGAGGTCAGACGAAAACCCGGTGCGGCACGCTTCAGCTATCCGCAGTCGGAAGTCATCGAGAGCCTCCGCCTGCGCGGCGGGGCCGGCGGGGTAGGCGCCGTCGACGATTTCATCGGCAATCCGCACCACCGCGTAGAGGCTTGCGATGCTGCGCTCCATACGCTTTGGCAGCAGTGATGCGGCAAAGGAGAACGAGGTGGAATAGGACCGGATGACAGCCGAAGCCGCACGGTAGGCGGTCCGGGTGTATCGCTGGGTGGGCGGCAGCAGGTCGAGCGTCCTGCCGCGTGAAAAGGGCAGTGTCATTCAGGCGGGGTCATTCATGGTGTCAGGCGGTCTGCTCAGTTAGCGCCGGCCTGTGGGTCAGTCGGCTGCGCAGCATTCGCTTCAGCCTTCAGTCGGCGTTCAACCTCAGCGGCCACCGCGAGCACGGTTGCGTCTTCGCCGGGTTTGCCGGCAATGTGCAGGCATGCGGGTGCACCGCTTTCGTACTTGCGGCCGGTGGGGATGGTGATGGCGGGCCAGCCGAGCACGTTGAACAGCTGGGAGTAGCGGACAAAGGCCGGGCGGGCATCGGGCCCGATGCTGTCCCACGGGACGGTCCCGCCGTCCAGCGCGGGCGACACAATGACGTCGACATCAGCGAACTGAGCCAGAGCGCGCTCACGCAGAGCCTCAACATCAGCCAAAGCCTGCTGGTAGTCGGATTCAGAAACATCGGCAGACTGTTTGACCCGGTCGAGAACACCGGGGGTAAAGGCTTCAGGCTGGTCTTCGGCCAGCGGGCCCAGAATCCGGAAGGACTCGTATTTGCGCACAGTGTCATACAGCGCACCGGACTCTTCGATGAACGGTTCGAGGTCCACCGGTTTCGTCGTGTCGAGGTAGTCCGCGCCGTCTTCAATCCAGTGCGGTGTGCTCAGTTCGAACGTGCCGACCGCGACCGATGCGGGCGCACCTGCCGAAAAGTCCACAACAGCCGAGAACACCCGGACTGCTTCGCTGACGGTGCGGGTGAAGAAGCCAAGAGTGTCGAATGACGGTGACAGTGGGAAAACACCGTCGGTGTTGACCGCACCCAGTGTGGGTTTGAAGCCGACAACACCCTGACATCCAGCGGGAACACGCACCGATCCGGCGGTGTCTGAGCCGACGGCAAAGGGAACCGCCCCGGCGGCCACGAGCGCGGCCGAACCGGAAGACGAACCGCCGGTGCACAGCTCAGCACCCGCGGGATTGACCACAGTGCCGAAAGCGGAGTGCTCACCGAAAATACCGTGCGAAAACTCCTGGCAGTTGGTTTTGGCCACCGGGATCGCACCTGCCGCCATGAGCCGTTCGACGACATCGGCGGTGCCGGTCGTCGCATCCGGGTGGCTCAGAACGTCCACGCGCGAACCCATCGAGGTGGGGGTCCCGGAAATGAACACGATGTCCTTCACGGCAAACGGCTGGCCTTCCAGCGCTCGCGGTGGAAGGTCTTCGTCGGCGCGCTGCGCGGCTTCGCCAGCGCGCTCGCGGGCAAGTTCCGGCAGCATTTCGGTGACGGCGTTGAATCTGTCTCCGGCAGATGCCACTTCGCGGAGGATGCGATCAATGTCGGCAACAGTCACTTCTACTCCCTCGACGGTCAGACCAGTCCTGCTAAGGATAGCCGGCCCAGCCGCCGGCACCTCGGCACCTGGGCCGGTGCTGTGGCGACCGGCACCTCGGCAGCGGCACAGCCAGCCGAGGCGCCAGCCGCCCCGAAGTTCAGCGCAGCCCGCGCAGCGCGTCGGCCGTGGCCAGTGCTGCGGTTGCGGCCTCGTATCCCTTGTCTTCGTTCGAACCTTCCAGGCCGGCCCGGTCGAGGGCCTGCTCTTCCGTGTCGCATGTCAGCAGGCCGAAGCCCACGGGCTTGGCGGAATCGAGTGCCACGCGCGCCAGTCCGTCGGTGGCGGCAGCACACACGTAGTCGAAGTGCGGGGTGCCGCCGCGAATGACAACACCGAGGGCAACAACGCAGTCATACTTTTCGGCGGCAGCCTGGGCTGCGATGGGCAGTTCAAACGAGCCCGGCACCCAGTGGACGGGTGCGTCGATGCCGGCTTCCGCTGCGGCGCGCTGGGCACCGGCCACAAGCCCGCCCATCACCCGGTCGTGCCAGCGCGAGGCGATGATTGCCATGCTCAGCGAGCCCGCCTCAACCGCCGTGCGGGGCGAGATTTCGGGTGCTCCGTGTCCTGCCATCAGAGTGTCCTTTCCAGAAGGTGCGACATCCTGTCGCGTTTGGCTGCCAGGTAGGCGATGTTTTCCGGCCGCGGGGCAACTTCGGCATCCACGCGGCGGACGTCGATGCCCTTCTGCTGCAGCGCGGTGATTTTTGTGGGGTTGTTCGTCATGAGCCGCACCGAGTGCAGCCCCATGTCGGCAAGGATTGCCGCGACGGCGTCGTACTTGCGCGCGTCAGCGGCAAAGCCCAGTCGGGTGTTGGCATCGACCGTGTCCACGCCGGTGTCCTGCAGGGAATACGCGGCGATTTTGGCGGCCAGCCCAATGCCGCGGCCTTCGTGTCCGCGCACGTAGATCACGTGTCCGCCGACTGTCGCAATTGTGCGCAGCGCCTGGGCCAGCTGTTCGCCGCAGTCGCAGCGGTGCGAACCGAAGACATCGCCCGTCAGGCACTCCGAGTGCACGCGCACGAGCGGCGCGACATCCGCGGTCGGTGGGCCGCTGAGCACCAGGTGGTCGGTTCCGTCGAAGGTGTAGGCGGTTGCCGTGAGCGTCCCGAAGTCAGTCGGCAGGGGAACCGTCTCTCCGCGTACGAGGCGCCGCTCGGCTCCGTCTTCTTCCGCGGCTTCCGGAATCGGCGTCATGGGGGCGTTTGGGCTGGCTTTGCGGTAGGCGATGAGGTCGGCGATCGTGACCATGGCCAGGCCGTGTTCGCGAGCGAATTCGGCCAGTGCCGCAAAGCGCATCATGGACCCGTCGTCGTGCACGATCTCGGCGATGACAGCCGCGGGGCTGCGGCCCGCCAAGCGGGCGAAATCGAGGCCGGCTTCCGTGTGGCCGTCGCGGGCGAGCACCCCGTCATCCTGCGCGATGAGCGGGAACAGGTGGCCGGGCCGGGTGAGGTCTTCCGCGCGAGTCCCAGGCTCTGCCAGGAGGCGGGCGGTCATGCTGCGATCGGCCGCGCTGATGCCGGTCGTTGTGCCTTCCTTCGCGTCGACGCTCACGGTGTAGGCGGTGCCCTTGGGGTCTTCGTTGTTCGCCGTCATGGGCGGCAGCGCCAGCCGCTTTGCGGTCTGCGCGGGAATGGGTGCGCACACAACACCCGATGAGTACCGGATGATGAACCCCATCCATCCGGGCGTTACGGCGTCGGCAGCCATGATGAGGTCGCCTTCGTTTTCGCGGTCTTCGTCATCGACGACGACAATCGGGCGGCCCACAGCGATCTGCTGGATCGCGTATTCAATAGAGGCCAGGTTGGCGGTCATGGCTGGTCCTTTCCTGCTGTGAGAGTTGCGAATTCGGCGCGGCGTTCGGCGTATTTCGCCAGAATGTCGACCTCGATGTTGATGGGGTCACCAGGTTTGACCTGGCCGAAGATTGTGCGCTCAAGGGTTGCTTCGATCAGTCCGACTTCCACCCAGTGCTCATCAGCATCGGCGGGGCTGACGGCGGTCAGGGTGAGGCTCGTGCCGGACAGGCTGATGGAGCCCTTCTCCACGGTGTAGGGCGCAAGATCTGCGGGAATGTTCACGCGCACTGTGCGCCACAGGCCGTTGTCCTCAACGGAAGCCACGCGCCCCACGCCGTCTACGTGACCTTGCACAATGTGCCCGTCAAAACGACCGCCCGCCGGCATGCAGCGTTCAAGGTTCACCGGATCGCCCGGCTGCAGGGCACCAAGGGAGGAGCGGCGCAGAGTCTCGCCCATGAGCAGGGCACGGAAGGTGCCCTCGGGCTGGTGGCCGGCCGGCACCTCGTCCTTTTCTTCCGCCTGAGCGGCAGCCAGGGGTGCCGAGGTGAGGCACACCCCGTTGACCGCGAGCGAACCTCCCGGCGGAAGGTCGGCGACGATCGGCCCGGCCTCCAGAGTCAGATAGGCGCTGTCGCCAGCCTGCTTAAGCGAAACGACGGTTCCGACGTGCTCAATGATTCCGGTGAACATGGTGTCCTTTCTCAGCTGGCGTCAGGCGCAGCAGAACATCTGCGCCGAGAACCTGTGGGTTGGGGTGGGCCGCACTGGCGGCATCGAGGGTGAAGGCGTGCGCGTCAAGCAAAGTGGTGACATTCAGCCCGGTGGTGCTGCGCAGGCCGTCGCCCAAAAGCACGGGCGCCTGATACACCAGGAGTTCGTCGGCCAGACCGCGGCCAATAAAGCTGCCGACCAGCCGGGGGCCGCCCTCAACAAGCAGATGTTCAACACCGGCCGCTTTCAGCTTGGTCAGCGCCTCGTCGATTGTTTCGGCGGTGATGGTCTGCAGGTTCTGCGCCAGGTTGCTTTCCGGCGGCAGGGGGCGGCGGCCGATGACCACCGGGATCGGCTGGGAGGTGACCGCGGCGGTCTCAGGGCGGGCGCTTAAGCGCGGGTTGTCGGCAAGCGCGGTACCGGTTCCCACGGCAATCGCATCGACCTTCGCGCGAATTCCGTGCGCGTGGGAGCGGCCCTCTTCACCCGTGATCCACTGGCTTGTGCCATCGGCGGCAGCGGAACAGCCGTCAAGGCTCTGGGCGATTTTGCACGTGATGAACGGCCGGCCCTCACGCACCGCCAGCAGCCAACGCGAATTGAGAGCCTGAGCTTCTGCGCTCAGCACACCGGTCGTCACAGCAATGCCTGCCTCACGCAGAACATCCGCGCCGCCGCGGGCCGCCGGGTTTGGGTCGGCTGTGGCGATGACGACGTGGGCGATTCCAGCGTCGATGATCCGCTGAGTGCACGGGCCGGTGCGGCCGGTGTGCGAACACGGCTCCAGCGTCACGACCATCGTCGCGCCACGAGTGTCAACGCCGTTGGCCTGAGCGAAGCCGAGTGCGGCAGCCTCAGCGTGGGCTGTGCCGGCACCGGCGTGAAAGCCCACGATCGGACCGGAGCCCGGCGGCAGGAGAACAGCCCCCACGAGGGGAGTGGCGCCTCGTGAGCCGTGTGCCGCGTACTCAAGGGCAGCCCGCATGGCCTGCTCGTGGGTCAGGCCGGTGGCATCAGGCAGAAGAAAAGCCGCCTGGACTTCCATGTGAACCTCCCGGTACAGCCGGGAGATGGGAGTCCACAGCGGCGCTGTGGGTTCGCGAAAGGCACGCCGGGTACGCCGACAGCGCCTGCGCGAGCAGACTGTGTTCCTCCCATCCAGACTCTTACTGTCGGTCTCGGAATTGCACCGAGTCAGCCGGGTGTTCGCACGGCGTGTGCCGTGGAGCAGCCGGGTCGCGGACTGTCACCGCCGGTACGGAATTTCACCGTCCCCGGAACATCTGAGGCTCATAGTAGCCCCTGGGTGTGACACGTGTGACACGGGGTGGGGAGGTGCCGGGCTGACGAGGTGCCTGCCCGGGTGCTCCGGGGCCTGTTTCTGGGGTGGTCGGGGTGTGAGGCGGCTGGGTGTGGGCCTTTGCGGCGTGCATAGCCAAGTTATATAAATGAGGTATGGAAAACGAACGTCTTGTCACTGATCTCGTTGCCGCAGCGGGGCGCTTCACCCGCGCTGTTCGCCGTGGCACTCACGGTGACGAAGGCTGGTCGGCCTGGCGTGCGCTGGCGGTCATCGACCAAAGTGAGCGCACCACGGTCGGGCTGCTGGGCCAGCTGTACGGATGTTCGCAGCCGGCAGCTACGAAGATCGCGGCACGGCTGACCGCGGACGGTTTCATTACACGCCGACCAGACCCAGATGACGCGCGCGCTTCTCTTCTGGAGATCACGGACAAGGGCCGTCAGTGGCTTGTGTCTGAGCGCACCTCGGCGGTGCAGAAAATGGGTTCGACGGTCGATGACCTCACGGCTGAGGACGTTGCGGCGCTCACCCGCTCGGTCGACCTGCTCAACAGCATGGCGGCAGCCCTTGTCGAGGACGAATGAAGGGCAGCGATGTCTGAGAAATACTTCGCCTACGTTGACGAGACTGGTGACCTTGGTGACTTGAGCGTGAGCCCCAAAGCAAGCCCGCACTTCGGAATGGCCGCCATTCTTTTTCCTGCCAGCGCAGCCGGCGATGTTCGCCGAATGATCACAGACCTTAAGGGCGAATTCAGAGTTCCCCACGACAAGCCGTTTTCGTGGAAGGAGTACGTGCGAGATCACGACCGGCGCCTCTATGTCGCCGACCATCTCAGCATGTTGGACAAGGTGCAGGCCATCTATGTCTACACCGATAAGGCCGCCGTGACTGAGGGTACGTACACCACGGAACGTGGCGCGCTTTATAACTATGTTGCCGGAAAAATGTTGAAGAACATCCTCTGGGCGGCCCGGAACTCTGGCGTCAAGAAGGGTGATTTGACGATCCGCTTTTCACACGTCAAAGGCTTTGACCACGATTCTGTCAGCCGGCCCTACCTTGAAACGACTTTGCCGGCTCAGCAAAGCCTCCCGATGGAGTTGCTTGACTCCCTTCAGTGGGTGGCTGCGACGAAGTACCGCGAGTCCGATGTGGCCGATCTCTTTGCAGGCTGCTTGAATGAGGCTCTGCGCCCTGGGCGGTACGGGCACGTGGAGGGACGCTACCTCCGCACGGTCTGGCCGCGTGTACGAGGCGTGGAAAACTGCACTAGCGCCAGCAACTACTGTGCCGTTCCCCTCGGATTTATGGCAATGCCGAATTACAAGGTGATCTCACCCGGGTGGTTCCCTTGTCCCGATTGTCCCAAAATTAAATAAGGAGCGGATTAGCACTCCCCGGAGTCGATCCACTTAAGGAGTGCGGCGTTGTGCGCCGCCGAGCATCCGGGCGAGTGCTAACCCGCTCCTTCAGGTAAACACCTCTAATATCGTGGTGTTTCCTACCCGTAGGATACAGGACCCCTTGTGCGCGTATCAATAGCGCACGAGCTGTGGGCTCGCCGGTTCAACCACTTCAGCTGAGCAGAATTGCCGTGGCGATCGAGAAGTAGATGATGAGGCCCGTCGCGTCAGCGAACGTGGAAATGAACGGGTTGGAGAACACCGCAGGGTCGGCGCCGACCTTCTTCGCGACCAGCGGCATGACCCCGCCGATCGTTGCGGCCATCGTGCAGATGGACAGGAGGGTTAGGCCGATGACGGTGCCGATCCCCACATCGAACGCCAGGGAGGCCGCCAGGAAGCCCAGAACACCCAGGGTGAGTCCCAGGGTGAAGCCCACGCGAGCCTCACGCCAGATGATCTTCGGCATGTCGCGAACACGAACTTCGCCCATCGCGAGGGCGCGCGTGACGGTTGTTGCCGCCTGGTTGCCGGTGTTGCCGCCCGTGCCGGTCAGCAGGGGAATGAACAGGGCCAGCGCGGTCAGCTGCGCCAGCCGGTCCTCGAACACATTGAGCACCTGCACCGTCAGAACAGCTGAGACCGCGAGCATCGTCAGCCACACAACGCGGGACCGGAAGATGCTGAAGATCGACGCTGACAGGTAGGACTGCGCCAGGGGTTCCGAACCACCGGAGCGGGCGGTGTCTTCCGCGTCTTCTTCTTCGACGATGTCGATGACGTCGTCAATCGTCAGGATTCCCACCAGACGCTGTTCGCGGTCGACAATCGGCATAGCAATGAGCTTGTCGCTCAAGAAGCGGCGCGCAGTTTCTTCACGGTCGTCAATGGCGCTGGCGCTCACCGGCTGGTTGGCGATATCGCGGATGACAACCGAATCGTCTTCGCTCAGCAGGCGGCGCAGACCGATGACTCCCGTGAGTTTGCGGCTGGAATCGACAACCGGCAGCAGGTAGATGGTTTCGGGGTCGTCAATCCTGCGGCGGACATAGGCCATGGCCTCACCCACCGTGAAGTCCTGATTGATGCCGATGACCTCCGGCGACATGTAGCGGCCGATCGCTTCGGGCGGATAGCCCAGAACCGAGGCGGTCATGTGGCGTTCGGACGGACTCAGCCCGGCCATGAGCCGGTCGGCGACCGCCGCCGGCAGTTCGTCGAACACGAGCGCGCGGTCGTCCGGGTCGAGGTCTTCGATGAGTTCGGCGACGTCGGTTGAGCGCAGCCCCCTGATCAGATCGGCCTGGTAGGCCGGCGGGAGGTCCTCAAAGATGTTCAGCGCGGTGTCTTTGTCCAGCACCCGGTAGAGCACGGCGGCCTGTTTGGCAGGCATTGATTCGATGAGGTACTGGAGGTCGTCGTTGCTGACGTTGCGCGCAGCGTGGGCGAGTTCGGCCAGTTCTGCTTCGCCCTGGGGTCGCGATCGCAGCGCTTCTTCTATGAGTTCTACGGACACTGCCCCTCCTTGCGCTGCGTTTGGGGAAGGCCGTGCGGCACGCGGCGCGGTGCTGAAGGTGATTGGTCAGGCCGCCGTGTCGGTGCTCCCCCATAGACTTCGAATATGTCACGCGAAAACACTCTGCATGCCTCCGCCCAGTCGATCTTAGCCCAACTGACAGGGCGCCCCGACGCGGTTTTTCGCGACGGTCAGCTGCAGGCAATCGAGACCCTCGTCCGCGATCGGCGCCGGGCTCTTGTCGTCCAGCGCACCGGGTGGGGAAAGTCCGCCGTGTACTTCGTGTCCGCCCGGCTGATTCGCGAAGCCGGGGGAGGGCCGACACTCGTCATCTCCCCGCTGCTGGCGCTCATGCGCGACCAGGTGGCAGCAGCCCATCGGGCGGGTGTCAACGCCGTCACCATCAATTCGTCGAACGTCACCGAATGGGACGACGCGGTCGAGGCGCTGCGTCAGGACCGTGTTGATGTTCTGTTCATATCTCCCGAACGGCTCACGAATCCGCGGTTCCGGGATCACGTTCTCGGCGAGGTTCTCAAGCGGGTCGGCATGATCGTGGTCGATGAGGCTCACTGCATTTCAGACTGGGGGCACGACTTCCGACCGGACTACCGGCGGATCGGCGCGCTGGTGCGCTCGCTTCCGAACTCCGTGCCCGTTTTGGCCACAACCGCCACCGCAAACGAACGGGTGGTTGCCGATGTCGCGGCTCAGCTGGGGGACGACACTGTGGTTGTCCGCGGTCCGCTCACGCGCGATTCCCTGCGTTTGGGCGCTGCGGGTGTGTGGTCGGCACAGGACCGCATTGCGTGGCTGTGCCAGCACGTGGGCGATCTTCCAGGCAGCGGCATCATCTACACGCTCACGGTCTCAGCCGCCGAAGACCTCACGCGGGCACTGAAACAGGCCGGATGGAATGTCGAGGCCTACACCGGCAGCACGGATGCCGAGGACCGCACGCGGCTGGAAGACGCTCTGAAGAGAAGCGAACTCAAAGCGCTCGTGGCCACAAGCGCGCTCGGTATGGGCTTTGACAAGCCCGACCTGGGATTCGTTGTGCACTTCGGCGCCCCCGCCTCGCCCGTGGCCTACTACCAGCAGGTCGGCCGTGCCGGCCGCGCAGTTGAACACGCGGATGTCCTCCTCCTGCCCGGTGCCGAAGACCGCGCAATCTGGGACTACTTCGCAACTGCCTCGATGCCGGATCCGCAGGCGGCCGACCGCGCGCTGCAGGTTCTTGCCTCAGCAGATGGCCCCATGTCTGTGCCCGCTTTGGAGCCGCTTGTCGACATCAAGCGCTCAGCACTGGAACTGCTGCTGAAAACCCTGCAGGCAGACGGTGCTGTTGATCGAGTGCAGGGCGGTTACGTGTCCACGGGTGCCGGCTGGGAATACGACGCCGAACGCTACGCCGGTGTTGCCGCTGCCCGCGAACGCGAAGCGCAGGCCATGGAACAGTACTTGGCCACAGATGACTGCCGCATGGTGTTCCTCGCCCGCCAACTGGACGACACAACGGCCCAACCGTGCGGACGGTGCGACAACTGTGCTGGCCGCTGGTGGTCTGAGGACATCGACGCGGGCCTGCGTGAGGGCGCTCAGTCGCTGCTGTCCTCCGTCGGTCTGCCTGTTGCACCGCGTGCCCAGTGGCCCACCGGGATGCCCAAAGCGGGAATCGACATCAAGGGCAAGATCCCGGAAGGAGAAAGGGCGGACACAGGCAGGGTCATTGCCCGGCTGACCGACCTCGGGGCGGGGCAGACGCTGCGACAGTTCCTGACTCCGGCATCACCCGATGAGCAGATTCCCAAGACCATTGGCGACCTCGCGGTCTCAGTTCTGGCCGATTGGGACTGGGCAGTGCGTCCCGACTGCGTTGTCGGCATTCCCAGCGCCCACCGCCCGAACTCCGCGCAGTCCCTGGCCCAGGGGCTCGCCGCTGTGGGCCGTATGGAGTACTTGGGTCAGCTGGAACTGCTGCGCGATCCGGGCAGCCCCGATGTCAACAGTGCCTACCGTGTCAAAAACCTGTGGGACGCCCTCAGGGTCGGCCCGCAGTTGGAAGCTGCGGTGGCTGGACGCACAGTCCTGCTGACGGATCTCGAAATCGCATCGCGCTGGACCATGACGATCGCGGCGCGCCTGCTGAAGCAGGCGGGAGCGGCGGCAGTTCTGCCGTTCGCGCTCGCCCAGCGCGGGTGACTTCACTTAGGGCGGGTGAACTCGCCGGGCGGCGAAGGAAGCCCCTGGACTAGGTGAACTCGCCGGGCCCAGAGCTTAAGATTCCGAGTTCTTGCGCTTGGCAGCCCGGTCGCGTTCCTTCTTAGAGGTCCAGATGACGGTTCCCACGATGAGCGCCAGTGTGATCCACAGAGCGTATTTGTCGATGAGCTTGAGCAGATCAACCGCCGGCTGACCTATGAACCAGCCCAGGCTGGCACTGACCGTGGACACCAGCAGGGCGCACGCGATGTTGGCGCTGATGAACGTGCGGAATCGCATTCCGGACCATCCGGCCACCAGCCACACCAAGGATCCGGGCACACCCGGGAACCGGCCGAACACCACGAGCACCACCAGCAGCCACTGCGGCAGATCGCGGATTCGGGCCGCTTTCCTATAGGCCTTCGGGGTGTTGGCCACCAAGCGCACCACGTTCTCTCCCCAGTGGCGGCCGGCCAGCCACCACAGCCAGTCGAACTTCACCGCGCCGATGAAGCCGGCAAGGATTGCAAACCACAGCGGGTAGCCCTCGACCTTGGCGAATGCGCCGGCTCCGGCAATAACGGTTTTTGCTCCCGTGATGACAGACAGCAGCACCGGCATTTTGGCAATGAGAAATGGGCGCAGCGGGAAGATGACAAGAAAGAACAGGGGCAGGCCGATGATGAAGCCCAGCAGCACTTTGTCTGCTTTTGAGGGTTTGCGGTCGCCCCACGGCCACGGGATCGGCTTTTCGGCTTCGGCGCTGCTGCCAGCGCTGTTATCAGCGCCGGTGTCGTGAGCACTGTCGCGGCCGTCGCTTGGAACGCCATCATCGGGAAGGTCGCCGTGCTTGTCGTCCGCTCTTTCTTCGTGTGCCATTCCAGTAGTCTAAAGAAAGACCGCTGCCGGCAACGACGCGCGACAGGAGCTCTTATGCGAATCTTCGGCTTCACTGAATACGGCGGCCCAGAGGTGGCCGGTTTCCTCGATGTTCCCGACCCGCGACCAGAGGGTGACGGCGTGCTCATCGACGTCGAAGCAACCACAGTCAATCCCGGCGATATCAAGGTCCGCTCCGGCCAGCGGCAAGAGTCTTTTCCGGTGCGCTTCCCCATGGCCATGGGCCGGGAGGCTGTCGGCACCATCCGCGAACTCGGTTCGGACGCTCCGACTGACTTGGAAGTCGGCCAACGGGTTTTCGGTTCGGCGGCTCCAGGCATCGGAACGTTTGCCGAACAGACAGTGCTGACCGGCACCTCGGCGACCCCGCTGCCTGAAGAACTGAGCGCGGGAACAGCCGCCAGCATTCCCGCGGCGTTCGGGACCGCGCACGATGCGCTCAATCAGCTGGGCTTGCGGCCGGGCCAGCCGCTGCTGGTGATCGGCGCTGGAGGAGGCGTCGGATCCTCTGCTCTGTCGCTTGCCAAAGCCGCAGGTCTCACAGTGTGGGGAGTGGGTTCGGCTGGGAAACACGATGTCATTACGCGCATGGGCGCTGAACACGTCGAATCCGGTCCGGGGTGGACCGACCGGGTACGCCGGCTGGGCACACCGGCGGCAATTCTTGATCTGGTGGGCGGCGAGGTGCTCCGTGAGGGCGCCCAGCTCCTGTCGGACGAGGTGCCTGCTGGTTCTGCTGCTGGTTCAGCGGGTGAAGGAGCCGGTGATGTTGGTCAGCGAGTGCGGATCCTGTCGGCGGCAGACCCCGCGTTGGCGAAAGAACTCGGCGGATCGGGCATTGTTCGGCACCGGACGCGCGAGGTCTACGCCCGCATTGCCCAGCTGTTGGCCGCATCGGCCGCGCCCACGTGGGTTTCAGCCCGCTACCGCTTTGCGGATGCCGCGCAGGCCGTGGCGGACGTTGAGGCCGGTCACGCGGCCGGCAAAATCATCATCCGCATCTGAAGCGCCAGCCGACCCAACCTGCCACAAGCGTCAGCCGCACAGCCGGCGGAAGCCCGGCGGCGCCTCGTCAGACCAACCCGTGGGGTGCCGCGGGCTGGCGAACAAAGCACTTCCAGCGCTCCAGCAGAGGGTGCGGGAGGACCCGCTCTTCGTCGGTGTGGGCATCGAAAACCCGGGTGGCGCCGTCGTGGCTGAACTCCGGCCAGTCGGCCCGGCCGGTGCGGGCAAAGCGCAGCCAGGCGTCCCGCATGCGGCGACCGGTGCGGCGTTCGCGCTCCGTGGGGCCCTGCGGGAATGTCAAAGCACCCATCCCGTCGGTGTAGTTCTCGAACAGCAGCGGAAGGTCGACCGAGTGAGCAGCCTGAATGCCGCCGCGAGGGTCAGCCTCCAGCAGGTAGGTCCACGCTCCCGGAACCGCCTGGGCCATGTCGAGGGCCGGCACCGTGAACATGAAGTCGGTGTTGACGCGCTCGTAGACAACCGGCGGGCGGGCGGTGCCTTCTGGTGCGGTGACCAGATGGGCGTACTGCGCTGACTCCGGCTGGGTGCGCGGGCCGATGGTTCCCAGAATGCGCTGTGCGACCGCTTCATTCGGCTGGCTGCGCGCAAGCGCCATGAACAGGTTGAACTCCTCGGCGTTGCTGCCGATGATCACCGGAATGTCCGGCGGAGTGCTGCGCAGCGCCTTCCACGGCCCGCGCGGCAGCACAGTGCCGTCGACCACCGGGGTCAGGGGCGGTTCGAATGCTGCGGCCGCGCCCCATGTGCCCATGCTGCGCTTGGCGGTGGAGTTGAGCTCCTCAAGCACCGCGCGGCGCTCGGTCAGGCTGAGTGAGCCGAAGAACTCGGGCGTTGCCTGCGCTCCGGGGTGCATTTGGCTGGCCGCACGGACAGCCGTGTCGGTGATCTGGGCCGCGAGGTCGGCTTCGAGAACCATGGACGGCGGGGATTGCAGGATGGCGCGCTGGAACAGGCCCTGCGCATCGGGCATTGTCAGCAGGCAGTGAATGGCGCCTGCTCCCGCGGATTCGCCGAACACCGTCACTCGCTGCGGGTCGCCGCCGAAAGCGGCGATGTTGTTCCGCACCCAGTTCAGTGCGGCAATCTGGTCGAGCAGGCCGCGGTTGGCCGGAGCGTCGTCCAGCTGAAGGAAGCCCTCAAGCCCCAGCCGGTAGTTGATGGACACGAAGACGCAGCGCTCGCGGGCGAACACGGTGCCGTTGTACTGCGGTTCGGCTGAACCGCCCAGGACATAGGCCCCACCGTGAATCCACACCATGACCGGCAGTGCTTGACCCTGCGTGCGCTGGGCGGGCGTCCACACGTTGAGGCTCAACCAGTCATCGCCGTCGCGGTGCTCCTCCATCGGGATGTCGCCGGCGGGCATGAACTGCGGGCAGGGCGGACCGAAGGAGGTTGCCGCGAATTCTCCGCCGGGCAGGCTCTCCAGGGGCCGAGGTGCCTGGAAGGCTGCCGCTCCTGTCATCGGCTGGGCGTACGGGATGCCCAGGTAGCACTCGACTTCGCCGTCGCTGAGCCCGCGGACGGTACCGCAGGGGGCGGTGACGGTCGGCTGGTTGGATTCGGCTGATGTGGAAGTCATGGGCTCCGGTGTTTGTCGGTGGCGGTCTGACAGTCGTTGTGCCCACCACGATAGTCGCAGGGGTCGTGTTTGTGCCGGGTGTGACCGGGACAGATGCGAATCAGGCCGGTGGGAGTGTCCCACCGGCCCGATTGCCTATGTTGGTCGATCAGAAGATGCCCTTGTGCTTGGCAGGCTTGCCGAGGTCGTTGACCGTGATGTCCTTCGAGGACACGTTCTGGTCGTTGTAGGTCGACTTGTCGCCTTCGGCGCGTTCAACCTGGGTGACCGAAATCGAGTTCTTCAGGCGGCCTTCGGTGGTCTTGCCGTCACCGAACTTGAAGTTGGCGATCAGCTGGTTCTCGCCCTTCTTCACCGGGTTGGACAGGGTGACGAGGAAGGAGCGGGTCGAGGTCTTCTTGTTGAAGCCGAGGTCCTGCGTGTAGGCGCCGTTGAACCAACCCGGGGTGATCAAACGGTCAACGCTTTCGGGGCCGTCTTCGGTCATCACGTCAACGCGGTAGGACACTGCCGGGTCTTCGCTGAAGTAGCGGTCGGTGCCGACGTTCTTCACGCGCAGTGCGGCGATGCCCGCGTAGCCGGGAACCTTGCCGTCGGTCACGGTGATCTGCGGTTCGAGGTCAAGCTTCTGCTTGCCCGCCGGCTTGCTGCCGCCGTCGCCCTTGATGGGCGAATCATCGGGTTCGATGGTGTTTTCGGTGGGCTTCGGGTTGGGCTTCTCTTCAACCGTGGGCTTGCCTGTCTGATCCGATTCGGAGGCGTTTCCGTAGATCTTGACGCGGACTTCGTTCTTGATCGGCGAGAATGCGCGCCACGCGGTCGGGTTCGACCAGGTGCCGTCGGACTTGCAGTGCTGCTGGGTGCCGATCATGTTGATGGCGCGGAATCCGTAGGTGGCGTCGCCGGTCTTGCCGGCGGGGACATCGTAGGGGCCGATGGTCTGGCCGACGTCCCAGCTCAGGGAGTACGAGGCGGAACCGCCGATGGTCTTGGCCAGTTCCCAGGCGATGCCGAAGTTGCCGGTGGTGTCTTTCTTGGATGCGGAACCGCCGCCGTTGACGGAAACGGATTCGGTCTGGCTGCCGTTGACCTCAAGCGAAATCGACTGTGACTTCGAGGTGTTCTGGGTCAGCGGGATCGCCTTGTCGGTGTTGTTGGTGGTGGAGATGGTGCCGACGGGCAGGAACTTGTCGGTGACCTTGTAGACGGTGGTGCGCTTGTCTTCCAGCGCGTTGCACACGGGGTGGGGATTGAGGACGTTTGCCTTGATGTGGTCGGACTTGTGGGTTGTCTTGACGATCGGCAGGTTCGGGTTGAGGGCTGGGGTTTCCGGGTATTCGTGGGTGTGTGTTGCCGCGGAGGCGGGGGAGGCGGCTGCAACCATAGCCGCGGTCGCTGCGAGTGCTGTCAGACCGCCGGCGGCGGAGCGCAGGAGTGACTGTGTCAGCTTCATCGGGTGGTCCTCTCGTGGTCGTCATTCTTGTGTGGTGACGCATGTCACCGAGTTGACGACTTCAAAGTAACTTACTGGCGAGTTGACTGGGCGGTCACAAAAGTGCCTTTTGTCCAAGATTTCGGACTTGAGTTGCCGTGCGGGCGCGAAGTGGCCTCCTGACCAGGGGCTTTATTGGTTCCGAAAATTTTTCTCAAGATCGACTTCGGCTGTCACAAAACTTCTTCCCGTTTTTTCTTCCGGCGGGGAATAAGGTCAGGCCCTTTAGGGTTGAGCCTAGTGAACGCAAGTTTGATGAAGGTCTCAGGCTCAATGAGGTTGACGACCCAAGCATCCAGTAGCAGACTTGAGTCAGATGCACTCAGAGTGCGAAGGCTCTTTTGAAAGGAGACACGAACATGGCTCGTGCAGTAGGTATTGACCTTGGAACCACCAACTCGGTCGTCGCGGTTCTCGAAGGCGGCGAACCGAAGGTCATCGCAAACGCTGAGGGCGGCCGCACCACTCCGTCGGTTGTCGCAGTGAACAAGAACGGCGATTCCCTTGTGGGTGAAATCGCCAAGCGTCAGGCTGTCACCAACGTTGAGAACACCGTTTCCTCGGTGAAGCGCCACATGGGCTCCGACTGGACCACCAAGCTCGGCGACAAGGACCTTTCGGCACCGGAAATCTCGGCTCGCATTCTGCAGAAGCTCAAGCACGACGCTGAAGAGTACCTGCAGGACACCGTGACCGACGCAGTCATCACCGTCCCCGCATACTTCAACGACGCTCAGCGTCAGGCAACCAAGGACGCCGGTCAGATTGCCGGTATGAACGTCCTGCGCATTATCAACGAACCCACCGCAGCAGCTCTGGCCTACGGTCTGGAGCGCGGTAAGGAAGACGAACTCATCCTCGTGTTCGACCTCGGCGGCGGAACCTTCGACGTTTCGCTCCTGGAAGTCGGCAAGGATGACGACGACTTCTCGACCATTCAGGTGCGCGCCACCTCGGGTGACAACGAACTCGGCGGTGACGACTGGGACCAACGTCTTGTCGACTACCTGGTCGGCCAGGTCAAGAGCGGCTACGGCGTGGACCTCACCAAGGACCCCACCGCCATGCAGCGCCTCAAGGAAGCTGCCGAGCAGGCCAAGAAGGAACTGTCCAGCGCAAGCAGCACCAACATTTCGCTGCAGTACCTGTCGATGAGCGAATCCGGCCCCATCCACCTGGATGAGTCCATCAGCCGCGCCAAGTTCGAAGAGCTCACCGAGGACCTCCTGGCCCGCACCAAGAAGCCCTTCGAACAGGTCATCGCAGATGCTGGCGTGAGCCTGTCCGACATCGACCACGTGGTCCTCGTCGGCGGCTCCACCCGTATGCCCGCCGTGACCGAAACCGTCAAGAAGCTCACCAACGGCAAGGAGCCCAACAAGGGCGTCAACCCGGACGAAGTCGTCGCAGTCGGCGCTGCCGTCCAGGCTGGTGTTCTGCGCGGCGACCGCAAGGACGTGCTGCTCATTGACGTCACCCCGCTGTCGCTGGGTCTCGAAACCAAGGGCGGCGTGATGACCAAGCTCATCGAGCGCAACTCGCCGATCCCCACCAAGAAGTCCGAAACCTTCACGACGGCCGAAGACAACCAGCCGTCCGTGTCGATTCAGGTCTTCCAGGGTGAGCGTGAATTCACGCGCGACAACAAGCCGCTGGGCACCTTCGAACTGACCGGCATTGCACCCGCTCCTCGCGGTGTTCCGCAGATCGAAGTGTCCTTTGACATCGACGCCAACGGCATCGTGCACGTGTCGGCCACCGACAAGGGCACCGGCCAGGAGCAGTCCATGACGATCTCCGGTGGTTCGGCTATTCCGCAGGAAGACATCGACCGCATGGTGCGCGAAGCAGAAGAGCACGCTGAAGAAGACAAGAAGCGCCGCGAAGCTGCTGACACCCGCAACAACGCGGAGACTGTCGCCTACCAGACGGACAAGCTCATCAAGGACAACGACGACAAGCTGCCCGAAGACGTCAAGAACGAAGTCCAGGCAGACGTTGACGCCCTGAAGGAAGCCCTCAAGGGTGACGATGACGACGCCGTCAAGCAGGCCTACGACAAGCTCCAGCAGTCGCAGACCAAGCTGGGCGAGGCCATCTACTCGGCAGCTCAGGCTGAAGCCGGCGCGGAAGGCGCACAGGCTGACGCAGGTTCTGCTGACGACGATGTCGTTGACGCCGAAGTCGTTGACGAAGACGAGGAGAAGTAATGACCACCGAGAACCCAGACGGCCGCGACGCCAGCGACCAGGGCTTCTCGTTCAAGGACAACCGTCGGATTGATCCCGAAACCGGTCAGGCCCGCCCCGCGGGTCAGGCCGGGGACGGGGCCGACGCCCCGGAGTCCGAACAGCAGCCGGAAGCCCAGCAGGGTGCAGAGCAGCCGGCGGCCGACGCCTCGGATCTCGGTGTTGAGATTCCCGACGACGCTTCGGGCATCGAAGATGCCGAACCGCAGCCGGAATCGGACGAAGCCAAGCGCTACCTTGACGACCTGCAGCGGCTCAACGCCGAATACGCGGCCTACCGCCGCCGTTCGGAACGCGACCAGGAGGTTGCTCGCGCAGCTGGCCTGCAGGGCGCGGTTGAAGCTCTCATGCCGGTGCTTGACGAAGTGAAGCTGGCCCGCGAAGCCGGCGACGTCACCGGTCCGTACGAAAAACACGTCGACAGGCTCCTGGAAGCTCTCGGCAAGCTTGATGTCGTGCAGTACGGCGAAGTCGGCGAAGTCTTCGACCCAAACATCCACGACGCTCTCATGCAGCAGCCTTCGGCTGATGTTGAAGAGCCCACGGTGTTCATGGTCATGCAGCCCGGCTACAAAATCGGCGAACGTGTCATTCGGGCGGCTCGGGTAGGAGTTCACCTCCCCGAAGCCTGACACGCTCACAGCTGCCGAGGCGGAGCTTCCGACCACCCGCAGGGGCACCCAGGTGCCCCACGGGGAAGGTGGGGCTCCGCCTCGGCCGCTAGAAGAACCTAAGAACAGACCATTTCGGCATTGAAAGGAGGGGCCGGATGAACTCGGGACCGCAGAATGAGTGGTTCGAGAAGGACTACTACAAGACGCTCGGAGTCTCCAAGGATGCCTCCGATGCTGAAATCAAGAAGGCCTACCGCAAATTGGCCCGCAAGTATCACCCGGACGCCAATCCGGGAAACGCGGAAGCAGAAGAGAAGTTCAAAGAGATCTCGGCTGCCAATTCGGTGATCGGCGATCCGGAAACCCGCAAGCAGTATGACCAGGTGCGCGCCATGGGCGGCGGCGCCAGGTTCCAGGCGGGTGCTGGCGGTGCTGGTGCCGGTGGCTTTGGGGACATCTTCTCCGGACTGTTCAACACCGGTGGAGGGGGTCGGACTCGTGCCGGTGGATATGCCGGTGGTTACCCCGGCGGGGGTCCGGATCTTTCTGACCTGTTCGGCGGCGGCTTTGGCGGTGGCGGTTTCGGTGGCTACCAGCAGGCTCCGCAGAAGGGCGGGGATATCCGCTCGAAGGCTTGTCTGAGCTTTACGGAAGCCGTTGAAGGCGCCACCGTGAAACTCAAGATGCCCGGTGGCAAGCCGCTGACTGTCCGTACTCCCGCGGGGGTAAAGGACGGACAGGAGGTTCGCGTTCGCGGCAAGGGCAAGCCCAGCCCCAACGGCGGTCAGGCCGGAGATGTGATTCTCACGGTTGAGGTTGCACCGCACAGTGTTTTTACGCGCGATGGCAACAATCTGCGCATGACGCTGCCGGTCACGTTCCCGGAGGCTGCTCTTGGAACTCAGGTTTCGGTGCCCACTTTGGGCGGGCAGCCGGTCACCATGAAGATTCCTGCGGGTACGCCGTCGGGCCGCACACTGCGCCTGCGTGGGCGGGGCATTGATGCCAAGTCCGGTAAGGGCGATCTGCTGGTGACCGTCGAGGTGACGGTGCCGCGCAATCTGAATGCGGATGCGAAGAAGGCCGTCGAGGACTTCGCTGCCGCCACCGAGGGTGAAGATCCGCGTGAGGGCCTGCTGCGGAGGGCGGGTGAAGCGTGATGATTCCCGCTGACCGCCCTGTCTACATGATTTCGGTTGCCGCGGAACTTGCCGGGATGCATCCGCAGACGCTGCGGCAGTATGACCGGCTGGGGCTGGTGACGCCTCAGCGGTCTGCTGGACGTGGTCGTCGCTATTCGGCTGATGACATTGAGAAGCTTCAGCTGGTGCAGCGGTTGAGCCAGGATGACGGCATCAACCTCGAGGGCATTAAGCGGATCCTGCGGATGCGCGAAGAAATCGAGGCTATGCGCCGCGAACAGGAAGCTATGCGCGCCGAAATGGACGCGATGCGCAGGCGGCTGGAGACTGCCGGCAGGATTTTCGCAGCGGCGTCATCTGGTGATGTTGTGTCCTTGTTTGAGGACTCGCAGGGGGCAGGCCGCAGGGCGCGTCCGGCCAGGCGCATTGCCGGTGTTCTGATGCCGGGCACTTCGTCGCGTCGTACCCGGTAGCGGCTCCGCCGGCCGTTTTGCAGTAAGGCCCTGAGCGGCGCGGCTTTCAAGCAACAAGGAGGGGCGGCCCTGTGTGGGCCGCCCCTTCTAGTGTCAGTTCAGAGCGTCAGTTCTGGACTGTGTTCTGCTCAGGCCTTGCGGGTGCGGCGGGTGAGCAGAACGGTTGCGCCGCCGACGGTGAGCAGTGCGACACCTGCTGCCAGGCCCCCGAGGCCCTGACCGGTGCGCGGCAGGGTGCCGGACGAACCGGACGTGGTCGATCCGCTCACGTTGTCCGAGGCGCCACCGGAGACGGATCCGCCGCCGCTGCCGGCCTGTTCATCGCTTCCGGTCTGGTCGTCGCTGGATTCGCCCGCGTCGCTGCTCTTGCCGGAGACGACTTCGAAGGAGTCTTCGAGCTTCTGGTCGTCGAATTCAGCGGTCACCTTGTACTTGCCGAGGTATGCCGACGGGTTGGACTTGTCGACACCGGCTGCGGAGAAGACGGCGTTGCCGTCCTTATCGGCAGTTGCGGTGGTTTCGTACGCCTTCACGTTCTTGGCGTTGCCGGAAACACCGGTGACGGTGAACTTCACCTTGGTGCCGGGCTCGAGGCCGGAGACGGTCGCAACGACGCCCTTCTTCTTGTTGACGAAGTCAGCGGCGGTGACCTTCTTGTCCGACAGGTTCAGAGCCGGGTCCTTAGCCGGAGCTTCGTCGTCGCTGTCGTCTTCATCGGCAACGACCGAGAACTTGAGGGTGTCAACTTTAACGGTATGGGTCTCGAAGTCCAGGAACACGTCGACTTCGTATTCGCCGAGGAAGTGTTCGGCGTGTTCGTCATCAATCTTCGGCTTGACGGTGGCTCCGGCATTGCCGCTCTTATCGACTTCTACTTGCTCGGAGTGGATGACGGCCTCGCTGCCGCTCCTGCGCAGCCAAAAGTCGACCGTGTTGCCGGGCTCGCCGTCCATGTACCGGACGTCGATGCCCTTTTCGCGAAATTCGCTCAGGGTGATCTTGTCAGCACTGATTTCAGCTGAGCCTATGTCGTTAGTGCCCTCTTCATCTTCGCCGGGGTTGTTGGGGTCTTCTTTGCCGCCCTCACCAGAGTTGTTTGGGTCTTCGGTGCCGTTACCGTCACCCTCGCCGGGTGCGGGTTCTTCGCCTTCACCGGGTGCGGGAGGCTGGGCGCCTTCGTCGGTAGGCTGCTCTTCCTGCTGGGGCTTGGGCGTCGGTGTGTCCGTCGCGGGTTCGTCTGCGAATGCGGGTGCTGCAATTGCTCCGAGCGAGCCGGTCAGTCCAAGCGACAGAGCCACGGCTGGAGCGAGGATGTTCTTCTTCACTGCGATCCTTCGAGTCATACGGTGCTCACGGCAACAGGTGCCGATCAAAAGGTCCACATGAGCCTAAAGATCGCTGAATTGCGCCCGCAAGCACTCTGAGGGAGTACGCGAAAGTAATTTCAAAAGCCGAAAAAGTCCCTGGTGAGGGCGGTGTGTTTACGCAGAGTTCATTTTCAGAATGTCCGGAATCCCGGAAAATCTGAGTAATTGTTATTTAAATGAGGCAAAAGGCGGTCTGCGCTGCGCTGCTCGGTCACACCCAGGGTGGGGGAATGGGCAGATCTTCCGGCGTGGCCGCACCGGCGCCGCCCTTCGCATCGTCCTGCCTGCCTGATGCCGGCCATCCGCGGCCGATTGCGTACTGCAGCAGCTCATTGAATTCGCCCGTCACCTCAACGGGCTGACTGAAGTCAGTTTCGTTCTTCTCGGTTCCGGGAATGTCGATGCGCCACTCGGCGAGATCTTCCCGGTCGGTCACGTGGAAGAGGAAGTTCGCGCGGATCTCTGTCTTCTTCCAGTAGCCAAGAAGCTCAGCAAAAATACGGTCGGCGGCGGCTGTCGGGAAGTCGAGTGCCGTGTATCCGATGTTGAGGTCAAGTGCGTGGACCAAGCATTCCCGGGCGCGCGCCCACGGAATAAACGATGCTGCGGTTTCTTCGCCCTGCCCCGTGCGTACGAGCGCCGACCAGGCGTCGTCGTTCATCGTGTTGAGTGCTTGTGTGAGTTCCTCGGAAGCTTCGTGGGCCATTGTGCTGACATCCGCATCGGGAGTTGATGCCACAAGCTGTTCGATTTCGGCATCCCGTGCTGCCCGCGACGGGTACATGGGGTTTTCATTCCCAGTGCGTGCCCATTCGATTAAGCGCATAAATGCATCCGCATTGGCGATGACGTGCATCGCGACATGCTTGCGGGTCCATCCGGACAGTCGTGACGGGCCGCCCATTCCGGTGTGTGTCACCTGATCCAGTGCCTGCAGGTAGAACCCTTCGGCGAGCATCCTCAGCTGGAGATCGTCGTCTGTGCTCGGGGTGTTGTCAGCCATATTCACGACCATACCGTTGTGCACTTGCTCGGGGCAGGTGCAGACATCGTGAGTATGGGATACTTCAAATGATTATTGCCTGTCTCGATGGCAAGGGAACAAGAAGTTGAATTTACCTTGACTTAAGGTTGCAGTGTAGAATTCGGGCTTGTTCGACCAGCGAAGTTCGGCAGGTCGATGAAACATCGCGTAGACGCGGAGAGGATGGTCGTGCAGGAGGACCATACGGCTGACACGGAAGCCGGCCAGGGCGGCCCCATGCCCTATGACATCGCATCGCGTATCGGGGATATCCGCGCTGTTGACAAGTGGCGCAACATGTTCTCCGGCAGCAAGACCATGCAGGCCTGGAGACTGTGGCACCTGTTCCAGTCGAGGGTGGTCGAGGGCTGTGACGCCAGCCTCAAGCAGAACACGCGAGTAGATCTGGTCGACCTCTATATTCTGGTTGCGCTCCACGACGCCCCGGATCAGCAGATGCGGATGTCGGACCTCGCCGGTGCCGTTGGTTTTTCTCCGCCGCGCATGACCTACCGGGTCAACAAACTCGTGCAGCGCGGCTTCGTCATGCGAGAAACACAGACCGGTGACGCGCGCTCACAGCTTGTGCGGATCACCGATGAGGGATCGGAAGAAATGGCGGCTGCGTACAAGCTGCACGAATTCCAGATCGGAGAAATCTTCGGCAAGGTCTTTTCGGACGAAGAGCTCGACAACCTCAGCATGGTCGCAGCTTCGCTTCTGACTCTTCGTATGCCCTGATCCACGCACTTCCTGAACCGGTCAGCGCGGCCAGCCTCCGTCTACCCCGGCAGGTTCCACTGGGCTGAGCGCATTTGGCGACGCTGATTCGGTGTGGGCGTGCGCAGCGTCAAAGCTGCGTGAACTACCCTCATCTCGAAGTAGTCGCTCATGCCCGCAAAGTCGCCATCCAGCTGCAGTGCCAGTTCCTCTTCAGCTTCGATGGTGACCGACGAGCACGTGACGATTTCGGTGGCAAGCCCCCGCTTTCGACGGCCAACCACTGCCAGCAGAACACTCGCCCACTGTGCGATGTTCTTAGGCGTGGTCACCAGAACATTGATGAGCCCGTCGTCCGGTCGCGATCCGGGCAGCAGCTCAAGGCCCGCCTGCACTCGACCGGCATTGGCGCCCAGCACCGAGCGGATGGAGTACGACTGCACCGGTTTGTCGTCGAACTTCATTTTGACTTTGGTGCGGTTTCCAGTCAGCTGGCGGCTGCCGGCCTCAACATAGGCCAACCAGCCGATCCGCTCTTTGAGTTCCGGCGAAACGGTCTCCATGACCGCTGCGTCATAGCCCATGCCGGTCATGACAACGGATGTATCAGGTTCGGCCTGCGGGCTGGTGCGCGTGCGGATGACGTCAATGTGCCTGTCGTGTCCGTACATGGCGATCTTGATGGACCACTCCGGGTTCTCAAAGAAAAGACCGGTGTTCCTGGCCAGGAGGTTTCCTGTGCCGATCGGCACCAAGCCGAGCGCGACATCGGTATCGGCAATCACGTGCGCAACAGCGCGCACAGTGCCGTCCCCGCCGGCGGCGATGATGAGGTCAACCCCCTCATCGACAGCCTTCCGGGCGGCCGCGACCCCGCCGTCCTCTTCGTCCGAGGGAATGATGAGCGGCTGAGCCCACCGCGAATTGCGTGCCTCGGTCTGGGCCGCGGCGATGATCTCCTGGGCCTCTGGCTTTGTGGGGTTGTACACCACGGCAAACCTGGGCTGTTTGTCTGACGAGGTGCCGCTGGACTCACGCTCGCTCGTCACCTTGGCGAGTTCCGAGGAACTCTGACTGTCAATGCTTCGGCGTGTGCGCAGTGCTCCGACGCTGTGACCGATCGCGTAGGCAACAAGAGCTACGACGAGTATCAGCAGGATGGTCAGAACGGTCTGCGTGCTGAAGTACATGATGCGAGTCTAGCCGCCCCGGCTGTGAGGTTCGTGCGGATCGGGACGTTCTCACTCCCGTCACCTGCACGTTCGACAGGGCCGGCTAAGCTTAGGGGCGTGATTGATCTTGTGCAGCTGAGGAACAACCCGGACGTATTCAAGGCCTCGCAGCGGGCCCGCGGCGGCAGCGTCGAACTGATTGACGACGTCCTGTCCGCCGATTCTGCCCGCCGGCAGAGTCTGACCGCTTTCGAAGAGGCTCGCGCCCAGCAGAAGGCCTTCGGGAAGAAGGTTTCGCAGGAAAAGGACCCCGAAGCCAAGCAGGCGCTCGTAGCCGAAGCCAAACAGCTGGCCGAACGCGTCAAGTCGCTCGAAGCCGACGCTTCGGAAGCCGAGCAGGCCTTCACCGCCGCGGTGCAGAAGGTTCCGAACCTCATCATCGACGGTGTGCCCTCCGGCGGGGAAGAAGACTCCGTCGAGATCCGCCGTGAAGGAACGCCCCGCGACTTCGCAGCAGAAGGCTTCGAACCGAAAGACCACCTGGAGATCGGCGAAGGGCTGTCCGCAATCGACACCGGCCGCGGCGCCAAGGTGTCCGGATCGCGCTTCCACTACCTGACCGGCTTCGGTGCACGCCTTGAAATGGCGCTGCTCAACCTCGCGATGGACACCGCCATCGAGGCCGGCTTCACTCCGGTTGTCACGCCAACGCTCGTCAAGCCCGAAATCATGTCCGGCACCGGATTCATGGGCGAGCACGCTGACGAAATCTACTTCCTGGAACGTGACGACCTCTACCTGGTCGGCACCTCGGAAGTAGCCCTGGCCGGCTACTACAAAGACGAAATCATCGACCTGTCCGACGGTCCCATCCGCCTGGGCGGCATTTCCAGCTGCTACCGCCGCGAAGCCGGATCCTACGGCAAGGACACCCGCGGAATCATCCGCGTCCACCAGTTCCAGAAGGTCGAAATGTTCGCCTTCACCCACGTGGAAGACGCCGAAGCCGAACACCAGCGCATGCTCGACCTGCAGGAGAAGATGCTCGGGTACTGCGAACTGCCCTACCGCGTGATCGACATTGCCGCAGGTGACCTCGGCGACTCCGCCGCGCGCAAATACGACACGGAAGCCTGGGTGCCCACCCAGAGCACCTACCGCGAACTGACCTCCACCTCGAACTGCACCACATTCCAGTCCCGCCGCCTCAATATCCGCACGCGCGGTGAACACGGCAAGACCGAAGCGGTCGCCACCCTCAACGGAACCGTGGCAAACACCCGCTGGATCGTGGCGATTCTGGAAAACCACCAGCAGGCAGACGGGTCGGTCAACGTTCCCGCCGCACTGCAGCCCTACCTGGGCGGCATCAAGGCGTGGGGGCCGGAAGGACCGCGGCACTGACACAACGACCACAGCCGGATGACTCACAGGAGAGATCGTGACCGAGTACATCGTCGCCCTTGACCTCGATGGAACAGTAGTCGACTACGAGAACCGACTGTCGGATTACACCCGAGCGGTCATCCGTGCGGTGGCCAGGCGCGGTCACCACGTGGTCATCGCCACCGGCCGCACCGTCGACGGGGCGCTCGATGTCGCCAACCGGCTGGGCCTCACCCACGGCTACGTGGTGGCCTCAAACGGGGCGGTCATTGTGGAACTCGATGCTGAATCCGACCGAGGGTGGGACGTCTACCACGTCGAATGCTTCGACCCCGGCCCGGCGCTTGAGCGGATGTCCTCGGTGCTTCCCGAAGCCCTCTACATGGTCGAAGACACTGACTTGGTGCGCTGGTCCTCCGGACAGTTCCCCGACGGCGACCTTGCAGTGGGCAACGACCTGCGAGTGACAAGCTTCGAGGACCTCAAAACAAAAACCGCCACGCGAATCGTCATGCGTGAAATGACGATCGACAACGCCGAATTCGAAAAGTCGGTCCAGAACATCGGCCTGCACGGGGTCACCTATTCGGTCGGCTGGTCGAACTGGTTGGACATTCAGCCCGACGGGGTTTCCAAGGCCAGCGCCATTCAGCGCGTGGGAGTGAACCTCGGTGTCGAACAGAAGCACACGATCGGTGCCGGCGATGGTTCAAACGACGTCGAAATGCTTCAGTGGGTCGACACCGCGATTGTCATGGGCCAGTCGAAAGAGAAGCTGGGCGCCTACGCCGACATCATCGCCGCCCCCGTTGAAGAAGACGGTCTGGCCGAACAGCTGGTGAACTTCTTCGACCTGACGAAGGACGAAATCTCAGCCGAGTTCCGCTGAGCGGGCGCGGGCAATCGCCTCGAGAACAGGGGCGATGCCGCCGTCAGCCAGCGACGGGGCGCGGAATGCTGCGGCCTGCAGTGCCTGCTGGTGGCCGTCGGCTATTGCAAAGCCCGCGCCGGCCCACGTGAGCATTTCAATGTCATTGGGCATATCACCGAACGCCGCGACTTCAGGGGAGCTGATTCCACGGTCAGCGGCAAAGACTTCGAGAGTGTGCGCTTTTGTGATGCCCGGGGCGGCCAGTTCAATCAGACCCGATGACGGGTTGGAATGCGTGGGGTGGAAAATCCCGCTGGTCAGCGGGCTGACGGCGTTCAGAAGAGCCTCGGAATCATAGGATCCGGGAATCCGCACAAGAACTTTGAGCACCGTGCCGAGCGTGCTTTCTTCGCCATAGGCGATTTCGGGAGCCTCTAGGCGAGCCCGCACAGCAGCTGATTCGGACAGTTCGGTTGCTGAATCATGGACGAAGCCCGGCGACGTGAATGACCCGTCCGGAGTTTCATAGGCCAGCACTGCCTGCGGAAGAACAGAGTGCAGGCGTTCGCGGAAATCAACCAACTGGCCGGGATCAATGCCGTAGGCAGCCGCCAGCTGTCCACTCTGCATGTCGAGTACAGCAGATCCGTTGGCGCAGATGGCCCACTGAAGCTGCGGCAGCTGCGCCGCTACCGGGTCCATCCAGCGCAGGGGTCTGCCGGTGACGGGAACAACGTGTGCGCCTGTTTCGCGAACCGCATCGATGGCCTCAAGGACGCGGGCGGTGATGGGCGTACCGGTTTCCAGCAGAGTGCCGTCGACATCCGTGGCGATCAGACGGATACCGGCCAAAGCGCGTTCGTCTGGCAGGTGCATGCTCATGGTGTTTCCCTTCCCGCGGTGCCCCGTACCCCTGTGCGTGTCTGGGCTTCGGCGATCAGAGCTTCGGCGTCATCGACGAACCGAGCAGCCGATGCGGCAGCGGCATCCGCTGGTCCGGCTGCGGGCTCCAGTGGTCGTGCTTCACCCCGGCCGGCGTTCGTCGCCTGCAGCGCAGCGACGCGTACATGAGCCGCCGCCTGCGCTGCTTCGGATACTTTCCCTGCTGCGCGGCTGAGCAGTTCGGGAAGGTCACCCACCTGCTGGCGGACGTCGGCTGGAAGAACAAGCCCTTCCAGCGGCCACCTGCTGTGGGCGTATTCGGCAATGTGGGCGGCACGCTGGTCGAGTTCAGACAGTCGGTGGGTCAGTTCGACCACCGCCGTGACCGCCGGGACGCCGGGGGATTCCTTCTGGGCCTGCACGGCGGTTGCGTACAGCCTGTCGACCGCGCGGCCGAAACGGTCGCGGTGCTGACGCCACAGGCCTGTTCCCAGGCGGGCATCCAGTGAATCGTCTCGCTGGTCGCCACCGTCTGACGGGCGTGACCGCAGCCAAGAAAACAGTCCCACTGCTGTCCTATTACAGGTAGTTGCCCGGCCCCGCCGGTGTGTGTCCGGGCTTCCTGACAGCCTGAGCCGCGGGTGCGGGCTGCTGCCCCTCGCCGCTCATGGCCTGGCGGGCCATGATGGCGGTTTGGATGCTCTGCACCAGACCGTCAATCCACCCCGAAGCGTGCGAAATGGCGATGAGCAGTTCGCCGCGCGACGGTGTAACCGGCAGAGCGGCAGCCCCGCGATCGTATTCTTCGAGCAGTTCGTCGCTGAGAACCTCTGCGAAGTCTTCGCGTACGCCCTTGTGGATGCGGCTGAGCCTCTTGCGGCCGGCGGCATCGAGATCGTCAGTGCCGCGCAGGTCTTCCAACAGCCGGTTCAGCGTGTTGCCGATGCGCAGAACCCGGGACGGGTCGGTGACATCCGGGCTTTCCTCATCACCTTCCGCGCTGTTTTCTCCGCCGCTTTCAGTGATGGAATCCGTATCTGCATCAGCAGTCGGCTGCTGTTCTTCTTCGGATTCGACGGGGGTTTCAGCTGTGCTGTTCGCGTCAGTCATGTGCACCTACCTTGAGGATTACCTTGCCGATGGCTTCGCCGTCTTCCAACAGACGGTGGGCTTCGGCGACGTCGTCAATGGGAAGTTCCCGGTACACCACCGGGGCGATGCGGCCGCTTGCCACGTGCGGCCAGAAGTCCTGCAGAAGGCCCGCAACGACGGCCGCTTTCTGTTCTTCCGAACGGGCGCGCAGGGTCGTGGCGATGACCGTCTGCCTGCGCACCATGAGCCGGCCTAAGTTGAGTTCGGCCTTCGCTCCGCCCTGCAGGCTGATGACCACCAGCCGGCCGTCGCGCGTGAGTGCTTCCGTGTTCTTTTCGAGGTAGGCCGCACCCATGATGTCGAGGATGACGTCAGCGCCAGGCCTGCGGTCCGCATCCCGCGGGAGTCCGAAGAAATTGGGGGAGTCGGGCTGCTGGGCATCCCCCGTAATCTGCTTGATGCGGTCAACGAAGTCTTCTTCGCGGTAGTTGATGACGGCATCTGCGCCCAGTTCGCGGCAGAACTCGGCTTTGCGCTGGCTGCCGACCGTGACGGCTGTTTTTGCTCCGTGGGCTTTGGCCATTTGGATGGCCGCGGTGCCAATACCGGAACCACCGCCGTGGATAAGCACCCATTCGCCAGGCTGCAGGCGCGCTGTGGTGAACAGGTTGGAGTACACGGTGGCCATGACTTCCGGCAGCGCTGCTGCTTCAGCGAACGTCATGGGACGATCGGCACCGCTGTGCGGGTCAGTGACGGTGGGGATGGGCATCAGCTGGCCGATGGGAACGGGCACGTATTCGGCGTAGCCTCCGTCGGTGAGCAGAGCCGCCACGCGATCGCCTGCCTGCACTCCCGCCGCGCTGTGTGCAGCGCCATCTGCCGCGGCACCGGCAGCCGCGGGCTCAGCACTTTCTGCCTGGTTGACGGAGACAACGGTGCCGGCGACTTCCAGGCCGGGGATCTGCGTGGCACCCGCGGGAGGACGGTAGTTTCCTTCGCGCTGCACGATGTCGGCCCGATTGACCCCGGCCGCGGCCACTCGCACAAGAGCGTGCCCGGGCGGACATTCCGGAACGTCGACGGCCTCTACCCGCAGGGCGTCGCGCCCACCGGGCTCTGGGATTGTCACCGCGCGCATCGTCGTCACTTCAGCCATGCGGCAAGCCTATCTGTCGGCACTGACACAAGCTTGAGTCCGGCACCCCGGAGGTGCCGAGTTCGGCACCTCGGCGGAACAGTGCCCGGCACCTCGTCCGCGTGGGGCGGCCAGCAAACCGGAGACACAGCAAGCCCCGGCCCGGCCGCAGACCAGACCGGGGCTTCGCCGAACTCAGACGAACATGTGGAACAGAGGCGAGTCCTCGCCGACCTTTTCGATTTCGAGAGGCGATTCGTCCATCCGCTGCAGCAGACCGGGCAGATCAGCCGCATTGCCCAGCGTGATGCCGACAAAAGCGGGACCGGTTTCGCGCCCGGAGCGCTTCATGTACTCAAACAGGGCGACATCGTCATCCGGGCCCAGCACCTCGTCGAGGAACCGGCGAAGAGCCCCCGGCTCCTGCGGGAAGTTCACAATGAAGTAGTGCTTGAGCCCCTCCCACACGAGCGAGCGCTCAAGGATTTCCGAGTAGCGGGAAATATCGTTGTTGCCGCCGGTGAGAACACACACGACAGACGAACCCGCGGGAACTTCGAGCGGGGCGAAAGACCCTTCCGGACCGACAGAGGCCGAGGCGATGGCACCGGCGGGCTCGGCGATGATGCCGTCCACCTGGTACAAATCGAGCATTTCCTTCGCGATCCGGCCCTCCGGAACCGGGTGCAGCTCAAGGTCCATGCCGGAGATCATCTGGTACGTGACATCACCGGCGCGGCGCACCGCGGCACCGTCAGCAAAGGAGTCGATTTCGGGAAGTTCGACCGGCTTTCCGGCGGAACACGCAGCGATCATGGAAGCAGCGCCCGCCGGCTCCATGCCGATGACCTTGGTGTTGGGCATGGCTTCGCGTGCGTATTCGGCAATGCCTGCCAGAACTCCGCCGCCGCCGATCGGCACGACGATGTAATCGGGGTCGTAGCCCAGCTGATCGCGGATCTCAACACCGATCGTGCCCTGCCCGGCAATTGTGCGCGGGTGGTCGAACGCCGACACCATGAGAGCGCCGGTCCGTTCGGCGTAGCGCTTGGCCAGTGCCGAAGAGTCGTCGTAGGTGGAACCTTCAATTTGGACGGTCACGCGCTCGCCGCCGAAATGGCGGATGCGCTGGATCTTCTGCTGCGGGGTGGTGCGCGGAACGATGATCCGCCCGTCAATGCCCAGATCGTTGCACGCCTGGGCGAAGCCCTGCGCGTGGTTGCCAGCCGATGCGGCGACAACACCGCGGGCCCGTTCTTCTGGGGTCAGCTGAAGCATGAAGTTGAACGCGCCGCGCACCTTGTAGGAGCGGACAGCCTGCAGGTCTTCGCGCTTGAGGTAGACGGTGGCTCCCGTCGCGGCCGACAGCCGCTCGGAAATGTGCAGGGGCGTCGAAACCACTTTCGGCTGAATTCGCGAGGCGGCCTCACGGATTTCAGCAGCTGTTGGGGGCACCTGGGGTTTCTTGCCGTCTATTAACACGTTTTCATTCTCGACCTTTCGCTGACGGGACGGCAACTTCCCGCGTCATATCACTGAAATATGGGGGTTGGCCGATACAGTGGGAGGGTCAGTCCATCCTGGTGAGGAGAACATACAGTGGCGATCAGCAGCGAGCTTGAGCACCTGCTTTCGGAATGGCTGCCCCGGCAGTCGTGGTTTCCGAGGCAGCAGGGGGTTCTCGGCCGCGTGCTCGCATCCTCCCCGGATGTCACCCCGATGTCTTCGGTCGAGGTGTTCCACCTGGACCTGCCCAGCGGCGGTCAGGTGTACGGCTATGAATCGGTCATCGCCGTCGGCAGCACCACACCGGGTGGTGCGGAGCAGGTGTTCCGCCTCAACATCCCTCTGACGTACAGAACCGAAGAAGAGCTCAGCCTGCGCTCGCACCTCATCGGCCGCATTGACGATCTGACGCTGGGCCGGGTCTGGGTGTACGACGCCGCGGCGGACCCCGCCTATGTCCTCACGATGGTCGGGGCGATTGCTGCCGGACGCAGCTTCCCCGGCAACCAGGTCAACGCACACCGCGTGAGCCCCCAGGCTGTCGATGTCGACGATCTGAGCTCATCGGTCGCTGTGGCCGATGCTCTCAGCTCAGCCCAGGTCACGGTTTCGGACCGCGCTAACGTCACGAACGTCGTCATTGACCGCGGCCTGAGCCGTTCAGTGCTCACGGTCTTCCGCGTGCTCAACGCGGCCACTGCCGCCGCGCTGCACATGCCGGTGGCGCTCACAAAGGCCGATTCTGCCGCTGTTCCGCACGTTGCCGGCTGGATGTCCGGTCGCTGGTTTGACGGCTACGGCCTGGAGACGTGCGAACTTCCCACCCTCATGCTGACCGGCGGTGAAGCCGAAGCTGACACCGCGTGGGCGCAGGCCGTCCGGTCGGCACTCGAAGTCGATTCTGGTTCGACCGCCAGCTTCGTCGACACCGCAGGGGCGATCGGTTCGCGCATCGGCGAACTGCACGGCGACCTCGCCGGCATCTTCGGCATTGTGGAATCCGCTGATGCCACAAGCGCGTGGATCAAGAAGTGGCAGGAGCGCATTGACTGGGCGTTTGAACGTTCACCGCTGACGCTCGAACCGCTGCGCGGCGACCTCAAACGGCACCGCGAATGGCTGGCCGGCCTCGATTCCGTGGGTGGTCTGCAGCGCATCCACGGTGACCTCACCCTGGGCAATGTCATCATGGCTCCCACCGCTGGCCCCCGGGTGCGCAACTTCGCAGAGGGCGGCGACGGACAGACCGCCGAACCGAAGCCCCCGGCCTTCGATCTGGTCGCGCTGCTGCGCTCCCTGGACTACGCCGCTGGCTACGCGCGGCTCAAGCGCACGGGAGCTCTTGAAGCTGACGAGGCGCCGCTCACCTCAGGTCTGTCTCCCGACCAGCTGCGCGAAGTCACGGACTCGCCGGAGTTCGAATGGTCGAACCGGGCGCAGAACTCGCTTCTGACCGGGTACTCCCGCGCTGTGGAAGGCGCTGTCACCCTGGACGACCCGATTCTGCGCGCAGTGCTCATCGACCGACTGCTGGTCGAAGTGGTCACAGAACTGCGCAACCGTCCGGCGTGGCTCACAGTGCCGCTTGCCGCACTGACTCTGGCGCTGCGCGGACGTCCGCCGAAGGCCACTCCGCGCGGTACGGCAGCACACCGCAGCGGTCCGATTGAACCGACGAAGGTCACAAAGACCCCGCGCGCTGAGGCTCCGGAAGAAAAACAGGCTTCGGAAGAAGCACAGGCCCCGGTTGGCAAGAAGATCGACAAGAAGGCTGCCAAGAAGCACGAAGGCGGAAGGGCTTTCGGTCTAGACGGCACTGCCGCTCCCGTGAAGAAGACGCAGCCTGCCGCAGATGTCGCTGGCCGCGCGGATGTTGCGGACGTCGGATCTGAGGGCGACGCTGCACAGGCATCGGCCTGGGCAGTTCCCGGTGACAAGGTCAGCGCTGAAGACTTTGCACAGCGGGCCGAACTGCAGATCCCACAGCCGGACGAACCGAAGAAGAAGCCCAAGAAGTCCAAGAAGGCCACAAAAGCCCAGGAGAAGGCTGAGGAAAAAGCTGCCGACAAGGCTGAGCCGCAGGCTCAGCCCGAGCCCAGCGAGCCTGACAGCAAATCGGATGCGCAGGCCGATGTACTGGCCGACAGCCCCTCGGAACAGAAGACGGATAAGCCGAGCGGCACCTCGTCAGATTCTGCAGAAGCCGAACCCCAGCCCGCACCCGCGGGCGGAGGCCTGGGCGGGCTCGTCATCGGCGACTACACGCTCCACGAAGAAGACGGCGACTACGGCGACGAAACCGAAGAAGAGGAACAGCCGCCCGCACAGCCGAAATCAGCGCGCAACAACTGACGGTGCCGCGCGGTCCTCACGCGGGTGTGACCTAAAGGCCGTGCTTGGGCGGAAAGGCTCAGAGGCGCTTCGATAGACTCGGGGCCAGCGGGTTTGCTCCCGCATGACTCAGCGCACGCAGCCAAGGAAGCAGACACCGGTGCCGGAAACCCACGACACAAGCGATAGTCCCCGCATGGAAAGTGCTGAACCGACCCACAGGGGATCGCGCAAGCCGATCCTTACGATCATCGCAGTCGCCGCGGCACTGCTCATAGCCGCCGTCGGTATTCGCGCGTGTGAAGACGACGCCGCACCATCCCAGGAACAGCAGACCGAAGCTGATTTCCTCAATGCCGAACAGGCGGGGCGGATCGTCAGCGCTCTCCAGGACGAGGGTGCAGACGTCTACCAGCTGATCATCACCAAAAAACATGCCACCGCTCAGGTCTTCGAAAAAGACGGCAAACTCACCAGTCTGATGTTCAGCGAAACCGGCGAACCCGAAAAGAAGCCGGGAGGCAGCGCCCCGGCCGACGCCGCACGTGTTCCCGCTGCTGATATCAGCGCTGACGCCTTTACGGCCGCCGCCGACAAGACCCTGAACGTCATCGACCAGGCAGATCGAATCCGAGCGCTGTCGATCGAACAGGACTACGGACACTTCAACGGCTGCGACGCCGGACCGTCAGCCACGCTGCGAGTGGCAACCTCCGGCAAAGGATTCGGTGAGGGATCGGGAACCGTCGTGTGGAGCCTCGATGCTGAGCGCATCCTCGGTGTGCCCAGTGCTGACGGGGCCGAGCCGAAAATCGCCCAGACAGACGAAGCCGAAAAGCTGCTGAACACCATGCCGGCAGTCGAAGCAATGTCTGAACACTCCGGAGCTCAGCTGGTCAGAGCGCTCGAATACTACGAAGTGAAAGAAGTCTTCAGCGTTGAGTTCGCCGGGAACGAAACGAGCGCTGTTGTGCTCACTCAGGACGACCAGATGGTCCAACTGGACTTCGCCACGGGCGCACCCACGGCAAGCAGCTACACCCACTCGGAGCTCAAACCGCTCGACGACTGGAAGAAGTTGGCAGATATCGAGCCCAGCAGTCGGCTGATGGAAGCCGTGGAAGACCTCGAAATTCCAACCGCCTCCGCTGGGGCTCCGAAGGGTGCGGGAGCTGCGCTGTTCAATGCCGACAAGCGAACACCAGCACCGGAAGCTGAACCGAGCAGCGAAGCCGAGGGGACCGAGGAGGCGAGTAGTACCTCGGAAGCGGCAGAGGAAGCGGCTGACGAGGGAGCCAGCGAGGCAGCCGGGCAGCCGGATGGTGACGAATCGGAAGGTGCGGGAGCCGAACAGACTCCCGGCGCCTCGGAATCCGCAGACCCCAGTGAGGAGCCGACAGAGCAGCAGACCGCAGATCCCGTCGACATGACCGAACTGCCCCTGCTCCTGGTGCGCCACGTTGAGGAACACGGCGATGTTGTGTTCGTCGATTCGAAGACCGGCAGCGCTGAGCGGCCCAGCAAGTGGGCGCTGGCCGACGGCAAGCCGCTGGACGAGGACCTGCAGAAGGCCTACTGGACTCGCGTCAGCCAGTAGCCAATCGACACGCGCGACTGTTGGTTGTCGGAGCTGAAGTTTGGCAAGCGGCGGCTGGCGGTTAACAGTTGGCGAGGGGCGGCACCTCGCGAGCGTTTCACCTTCGTGTGGCACAATGGTGTGGCGCTGTGCGCATCAGGTGAGTTGACAGAGCGGCCGAATGTGACGGTCTTGAAAACCGTTGAGTCCTCACGGGCTCCGTGGGTTCAAATCCCACACTCACCGCCGGACACCCCGGCAGTTCCTAGAACTGCCGGGGTTTTCTGTTGGGGTCGGCGGTGCGGGCGATTTCGGCGTAGGGAAACACCCGTTAGCCGGATTCTGCGGCTTAGCCGCAAGGAAACACCCGTTAGCCGGGATCTGCGCTTTAGCCACCACTGCTATCGGGAGTTTTTGTTGCTAAAGCGTGGCTGGGTGTAGGGGGAGGCGCCGGCCCGGTTTTTCCTGTTTCGGACGGTCGGGAAACGGCCAAGGAACAGTGAGATTCCTTTGACTCGCAGTCTGTTGAACGACGGCGGCTGCTGTGGAAACGTGAATGACAGCCCCGAAGATTCGCTTCTTCGACTTCCCCGGCACCGGCCTGCAGACCGCTGCAGACGACGCGAGCAGGGGCTGAAAATGAAGCAATCCACAACAGGAGCGAAAGTCCGTGAAGACGCTTACCCGTATTTCTACGACCACCGCAATCGCCGCCGGAATCGCCGCCGTCGGAGTCCTGGCTTCAGGCCCTGCCATGGCAACTGAAGGCACCAAGCCGGCAGTCTCCGCCCAGGCGCAGGAAGCTGCACAGCAGCAGCTGAACCCGCAGCAGATCGAAAACGTCAAGACGATCATCCAGGTCGGCAAGGACAACAACATTCCCCGCCAGGGAATCAAGATCGCACTCATGACCGCTCAGCAGGAATCGACCCTGCTCAACCTCGACCACGGTGACCGTGACTCGCTGGGCCTGTTTCAGCAGCGTCCCTCTGCCGGATGGGGAAGCCCTGAACAGATCCAGGACCCCGTCTTCGCCGCCAAGTCGTTCTACGGAGTGAACCCGGAAGTGTCGCCCAACGGCCTGCTTCAGATTCAGGGCTGGGAGAACATGGCACCCGGTGACGCCGCACAGGCAGTCCAGGTTTCCGCGTTCCCCGATGCCTACGCGAAATGGGACGGCATGGCAGAAGACCTCCTCAACCAGTACTACTGATAGACCCAGCACCGCCGCTTGATTCGGGCCGGTGGGCACACGCGACGAAGCGCGCTGGCCCACCGGTCCGAACTCATTCTTGGCACAATGAGAGCCATGAGCGAGGCAGCTGAAATCATCGAAGGCACGTGGGCGATACGGGTTCCCACGCCCTTCGGCGGGCACACCAACGCCTACCTGCTGGCCGAAGACACCGGCTTCAGCCTGATCGACACCGGTTGGGGGAGCCGTGAGGGTCTTGACGCTCTCATGGAGGGCATCGCGCAGGCCGGCTTCACCCCCGATGACCTCAATGGCGCAGCTGTGACCCACCACCACTACGGCCACGCGGGCCTGTTGCAGGCGCTCAACCAGCCGAACATCTGGTGCGGCGTCCACGGCCACGAACTCAAGACACTCAAAGACATTCGTGACGGCAAAGCGCCTACGGCAGGCTTCGAAGTCGCCGTACCGCGTGTGCCCGCCGGCACGGTGCTCCTGGCTGATGGCGCTCGCCTCCCATTGTCCGGCCGCACCGTGCGGGCCGTGTGGACTCCCGGGCACACGTTCGGGCACACGGTGTTCGTCGAAGACCACCCCGCCGGCACCCTCCTGTACTCCGGTGACCACGTGCCGCCGGAAGAAATCTCGCCCGCAGGCCGCCTGGGCTTGGACGTCAGCTATCTGTCCCGCGCTGTCAATGCCTACACCGAATCCCTCACAAAACTGGAAAATCTGCCGGCCGACACCCTCGTTCTGCCGGGCGAAGGTCAACCATTCCGTGGTCTGCACCAGCGGATCCAGCAGATCAATCGGGCTCGCGCCGAACGCACGGCAGCGGTCGCACTTGAAGCAGAAGGCGCTCAACAAAACCAACCGCCCGAATCCTTCGCCCGCTTCGCCGCACTCATGGACACGGCGGCCCACATGTATGCGGCGGGAATCCCGGTGAGCGAACTGCCGAGCTGGCACAACCGATAGGCTTCGCATACAGCAGATTCTCCAGCAGCGAGGAGTCCACATGCCGGTTCCGCACGAAGTCCGCTCCGAATCGATCGTGGTCAGCGGCACAACACCGCAGATGCGCGGAATGGCCCGCGCCACGCAGACCGCGCAGCGGATTCGCTCAGCGCACAGAAGCTACGCACACCTGTTCGAATCCCTCGGCATTGAGGACCGCGCGGTCAAGGCCGCAGCAAAAGACTCCCTCAGCGCGCTGCGCGACTGGGATCCCGAACAGCACCAGGAAATCACCGGCGTTGCCATGGGCGCGGGCCTCACTCCCGCTGATCTCATGGTCATCATCGCCCGCACGGAGATCCTGTCGCTTGCCGACCGTTCGGTCCTCCCCACCCAGCAGGAGGGACCGCGGGAGGTGGGCTCCACCTCGCCGGCTTCGGAATGTTCGACCATCACCTTTGCCGCGGACCCAGCGGATGCCGGTGCGCCGTGCGTCGGCGTGCAGACGTGGGACTGGTACCCGGAATTCGCGGACCTGTGGCACCTGCACTCGGTGTCCGCACTGCCGGGCGGCTACGGATACGCGGGCGTGGCCGAGTACGGCATGACCGGCAAGATTGGGGTCAATTCGGCTGGTCTGGGATGTTTCCTCAACATCCTGTTCGCTTCTGACGATGCGCCTGGTGGGGTTCCTGTTCACTCTGTTCTCGCGCGGATCTTGGGGACTGCAGGAAATGTCGACGAGGCGGTGCAGCTGATTGAAGAGGCGCCGCTGACGTCGAGCTCAGTCATCACGCTGGTCGACCCTGAGAGAACGGCCATGGTCGAAATCAGCGCGGGCAAGACACGTGTGCTGGACGGCCAGGGCTACGCGGTGCACACCAACCACTTCCTGGACGGCGACTTTGCACAGACGGGTCTTCTCAGCCCGCCGAATTCCAACACCTTTGAGCGGCTGGAGTTCCTGCAAGACGCCGTGGCTTCGGCCGGGGTACCGCAGTGTGCGGAAGACCTTGTGCCGATGCTGTGCTCCGACCCGGCGGTCGGCGGTGTTGCCAAACTGCCCAAGTCCGGCGGGGTTCTCGATTCGGCCACACTGGCCAGCATTCGCATTGACCCCGTACAGCGGCGGATTGCGGTCAGCCCCGGTGTTCCGCAGTACGTGAAAATCCGCACAGTTGTCATGCGTGCCTCCTGACTCGGCTGCGCTTCACAGCGGCTGTTGGCTGGAATTCTTTCCGCCGGTGCGGTGTTCTCTTAAGACCCTGTCGGCGTGTTCTCGGGCGTCAGCCGACTTCACTGAGCCGTTTCGGCAGCTGCTCATTTGACGGGTGCAGACGAGGCCCTCAGGCCCACGCGCCATACTTGACTTAACGTTTTCTGGGCGTCGGTGGAACGCTCAGTTGTTAACATCGCTGAATACGTTTATTACTGGCAAGTAACTTCACGATTGTTCGGAGCTCCTGAATGTCGTCATTCCTATATGAACTCGGTGCGGCAGCCTACCGTCGGCGGAAGACAACCGTTGCCGTGTGGTTCGCAATACTCGCCCTGCTGGGCGGGTTCGTCGCGCTGTTCGCAGATGACTTCTCCGACGAATTTGAGCTTCCCGGCGCGCAGTCCCAGGAAGCTCTTGACAATTTGGAGCTCACATTCCCGCAGGTCAGCGGCGGCCGGGGCCAGCTGACGATCGTCGCTCCCGATGGTGCTGACCTCAATGACGAGGAATACAAGAAGCCCATCGAGGAAGCGGCTGACAAGCTCGAAGACTACGACCACGTTGACGGGGCGATGAGTCCCTACGACGACATGATCGACGGTTCCATCAGCGATAAGGGCAATGCCGCGCTTCTCAACGTGCAGTACGACGACGCAGAGGCCAATCTGCCCGACTCGGTCAAAACAGACCTTGAAAAAGCAGCTGAAGAGCTGCAAGCCGAACTGCCCGAAGACACCGAAGTCGTTGCCGGCGGTGAGATCTTCAAGGTCACCGGCATTGAGATTTCGTGGGTTGAGGGCATCGGCGTTGTCATCGCCTTCGTCGTGCTGTTTGTGACCTTCGGGTCTTTCATCGCAGCCGGAATCCCGCTGGTCACCGCAATCGTCGGTGTGGCCATCGGTCTGCTGCTTGTGGTGCTGACAACCGCTTTCGCCACGGTGAACTCCACCGCACCAATGCTTGCGCTCATGCTGGGCTTGGCCGTCGGCATTGACTACGCGCTGTTCATCATTTCGCGTGCCCGCCAGATCAGCCGCGACGACGGCCTCGACGCTCACGAATCCGCGGCGCGGGCCACCGCGACCGCTGGTTCCGCTGTTGTGTTCGCCGGTATGACGGTCATCATCGCGCTTGTCGGCCTGTCGATTGCAGGCATCCCCTTCCTGTCGGTCATGGGCTTCGGCGCAGCTGCAACCGTCGCGGTCGCCGTGCTTGTGGCTTTGACGCTCGTTCCGGCGATCATGGGATTCTTCGGCGAAAAGATGATGCCGAAGAAGAAAAAGAAGGCCGCATCGGCAGAAACAGCCAAACCCGAAAAACCCAAGAAAGAACGCCCCGCAACGCGCATCTTCCGCACGTGGGAGCACATTGTCACGAAGGTGCCCGCCCTTACCGTCATCATCGTGGTTGTGGGCCTGGGCCTGTTCGCCATCCCCGCGTCCAAACTCCAGCTGGCGCTGCCGAACAACGGCGGCGAACCGGAAGGCACCCCGCCGCGGATTGCCTACGACCTCACCGAGGAGCACTTCGGCCCCGGTGCGAACGGCCCGCTGATCGTCACCGCGGACATCATCACCAGCGATGACCCGCTGCAGGACGTCGACGACATCAAGGCGGACCTCGAAAAGGTCGACGGCGTTAAGCAGATCGCCATGGCAACCCCGAACGAAAACGCCGACACCGCGATGATCCAGGTGATCCCGGAGTACGGTCCGGACGACCCGCGCACGGAAGAAGTCGTCGAAAAGATCCGCGACATGCACGACTACTTCAAAGACACGTACGGCTTTGAAACCGCGGTGACCGGTTCGACTGCAGTCGCCATCGACGTGTCGAGCCAGCTGGGCAAGGCTCTGCTGCCGTTCGGCATCTTCGTTGTGGGCCTGTCGATCGTTCTGCTCATGATGGTCTTCCGCTCCGTGGCGGTTCCGATCAAGGCGGCCCTGGGCTTCCTTCTTTCGGTCGTCACCGCCTTCGGCGTGGTGTCGCTCGTCTTCGTCCAGGGCCACGGTGCTGAAGCGATCGGCATCGAACAGGTCGGCCCGGTCATTTCGTTCCTGCCGATCATCCTCATGGGCATCCTGTTCGGCCTGGCTATGGACTACGAGGTGTTCCTCGTGTCCGGTATGCGCGAGGCCTACGCCCACGGGGCGTCTGCTCGCGACTCAATCGAGAAGGGCTTCCTGGCCTCAGCCGGAGTCGTCACGGCCGCGGCCCTCATCATGTTCGCCGTGTTCGCAGCCTTCGTGCCCGCCGGCGAACCGATCATCAAATCGATCGCTTTGGGCCTGGCGGTGGGCATCACCGTCGACGCCTTCCTCATCCGCATGACCCTCGGCCCAGCCGTTATGGCCATGTTGGGTGAAAAATCGTGGTGGCTGCCGAAGAAGCTCGATGCGATCCTGCCGCACTTCGACGTCGAGGGCGAAGGACTCGCCCACCTGGTTGAGCAGCGCGACTGGCCGCAGAAGGACTCGCCGTACCTGCTCTACGGGGAGAACATCGGCATCAACGGTCCACGCGATACGGGTCGCTCAGCTCGCGGTGATGTCGGCGATGCGGAAGGCAAGCTGGTCTCCGGGGTCAACATTGCCCTGAAACCAGGCGAGGTGTTTGCCGTCACCGGGCCGGGATCATCGGCACTTGTCACAGCTCTGTCGGGCCGCATGGCGGTCTCCGAGGGTGAACTCAAGATTCTCGACTGGGTCATGCCAGAACAGGGCGTGCACGCTCGGCGGGCGCTTCCGCTGATTGTCATGAGCCCGCGCGACGATTCGACAGCACCGTCGCACCGCTCGCTCTACCGCATGATCCAGAACCCGCCCAAGCTGGTCGTCGTCGACCACGCGGACCAGCCGCAGGATGCGCAGAGCGCGGCTCTGCTCAAGCGGCTCATCGACTCGGCACTCCAGCGCGGCTCTGCGGTTGTCCTCGGTCTTGTCACTGCGGACTCCGACTGGATGCTGCCGAAGAACTCCGAATACACACTTCTTGACCTCCATCGCAGCTCCGACCATTCGCCTTTGGCGGAAGCACATGCTGATGCGCACCAAGAGTCTGTCCACCTGACAGGGGAAACACACCATGTTTAAGTTTGAACGGGCCGCTGCCGGTCAGCGGGTGACATGGTGGACCATCATCGGTCTGCTTCTCATCCCACTGCTCGTAGCCGGCGGCTATGTGGTGACTGCCCACGGGGCAGAAGAGAAAGTCCACAGCATCCCGGGAGCCATCGTCAACAACGACGACGGCACCGAGATCGACGGCAAAACCGTGCCGTTGGGCCGTCAGCTGGCCGCAGCGCTCATCTCGCCGGACGACGAAGACCAGGACAACCTCGACTGGCAGCTGTCTGACGATGAGGACGCAGCCGAGGGGCTGCGCAACGGCAAGTACGCCACGGTTGTGACGATCCCGAAGAACTTCTCCGAGCGCGTCATGTCGATCTCCGAAGACGACGGCAAGAACGCCGAACACGCCACAATCGACATTCAGCAGTCCAAAGTGAAGCCCGTGCCGGACGTGATCATCGCCAAGGCGATCACGCAGGCAGCCACCCAGAGCTTCAACAAGGACTTCGCCAAGCAGTACCTTGACAACATCTACCTGGGCTTCAACGAAATCTCCGGACAGATGAAGGAAGCCGCCGACGGCGCCGGGAAACTCGACGACGGCGCCGGTGAACTGGTAGACGGAACCACGCAGCTCGACAGCGGTGTGCAGGAGCTCAACAAGGGTGCGCGCACCCTGTCGACCAAGGGCAAAGAGCTGCGCAGCGGAGCTGACCAGCTGGCCAGCGGTGCAAGCGAACTTTCCTCCGGCCTCAACACCATGAAGGACCAGACGAAGTCACTTCCCTCGCAGACGAAGAAACTGTACGAGGGCGCCGACCAGCTGCACGGCGGCATCGTCGAGTACACCGGTGAGATCGACAAGGTCGTTACTGCACTCGACGACTTCGACGCTGACAAACTCAAAAAGGCAGTTGACGCTGCCGACAAGCTCGACACCTCCATGAACACCATCGCCACCGGTGTGGAAGACATGCAGAAGGACGTCGACAAGCAGCTCGCTGCAGCCAAGAAGCTTATGAACTCCGACGGCACCTCGAAGGCCACGAGCCTCGATGATCTCCAGGCCGTGGGTCTGATGTCGGCGACGGAAGTCGCGCGAGTCCGTGCAACGCTGTGCCCCGAACCGGGCTCGAAGATCAGCCAGCAGAGCGCCCAAAAGTTCCAGAAAGACCTGCAGAAGGCACTTGCCGATGCGGGAGTCGACCCTGAAATCCAGAAGACGCTCACTGATCCAGAGTTCCAGAAGGCACTCGGAAGTGCGGTGTCGCAGACAGCCTGCAGCGCGGCCGAAAGGGCGTTCGCAGTGGGACTGTCCACCGCCTCGGTGGGTGTGCTCCAGAAGGTCAGCGACGGCCTGCACACGAAGGGCGATTCCGGTCTCACCCTGCCGCAGGGGCTGCGGAAGCTGGCAGATGGAACGAGTGAACTCAACTCCGGCATCCATGACAACCTCGGTGACATCGAGAAGAACGTCAACGGCCTCAAGGAGGGGCAGCAGAAGGTTCTCAAGGCCGGCAAGCAGCTGCGTGACGGATCGAGCCAACTGGCCGGCGGAACCAAGAAGCTCCACAAGGGCACCGGCAAGCTGACCGCGGGAATCGGTCAGGCGGCTGACGGTTCGAACGAACTGGCCGCCGGCGCTTCGAAGTACCGCGCAGGCGTCGGCAAGTACACCGACGGGGTTGATCAGCTGGCCGCCGGCACCAAGAAGCTGTCGGACAACACCCCGCAGCTGGTCGACGGCACGAAGAAGCTCAAGGACGGAACAGGCGAGTTCTACGACAAGCTCGAAGAGGGCAAGGACGAAGTCCCGACCTACGACGAATCGCACCGTTCACAGCTGTCGGACGTCGTGGCAGCATCTGTGCCGGGTGAATCGGCGAAGTTGAGTTCCCTGGCCCAGAACAGCGTCATCGGCGTGCTGTTCGCGCTGCTGCTGTGGATCGGCTCGCTGCTGACCTACACGGTGCTGCGCGCAGTACCGGCCTCAGCCGTAACGTCGGGCAACCCATCGTGGAAGGTGGGGCTGAAATCGCTGGCCCCGGGTCTGGCGATCGCGGTCATCCACGCCTTCGTCATGACGGTCCTGTTCCAGTTCATCTGGGGCCTGGGCTTCGGAACGTTCGCCGGTATGTTCCTCCTGGCGCTGCTGGCGGGAATTACGTTCACCGTCATCAACTTCGCCCTCGTGGCACTGATGGGAGGGTTCGGCCGGATCCTGTCGGCGGCGATGATGGTCGGCGTTCTGTCGGTCAACCTCATCAGCACGGCACCAACAGGGCTCGTGTCGCTCATGAGCATGCTGCCGCTGGCCCCAGCGGTGAACGGCTTCACCGCTTTGGCTTCCGGCACGCCGGGTGCCGGTGCGGCGGTCGGCCAGCTGATTGTGTGGCTCGTTGTGAGCGCAGCTGCGGCCTTGGCGGCAATCGCCAGCAAGCGCACCGTCACGGTGCCGCGCAGGCCCGCGTACCGGTACGTGTGATCAGCTGACAACAGAGGACGAGGCGGAAGCTCAGGTGAGCTTCCGCCTCGTCTTTTGTTCTGGGCTGGTCAGGTGAGGTCGTCGATGATGGCCTGGGCGATCGTGTTGGCATCGATGAGGCTCTGGGCCTTTGCATCGGGGTTAGCGGCGATTGCCAGGCCCAGCTGTACGGCGGAGAGCTGAATGGAGAACGCGAAGCGGCGCGGATGAACCGTGCCGTCAGCGGTGACGGTGCGGTACGCGGGACCGTCAACGTCCAGCCCCGTCAGGGGCATGTCAACGCCCGCCGGGGTGGTGATGACGGCCGGCCGCACTTGGCCGCGGTCCAGCATTGAGTTCATGAGCTCGTCATCGGCAAAGCGGACGTTGTTGCCGGGTGTCGAAGCATCCACCAGGGCGGTTGCTCGGATCGCCCTGTCCACGGTGGGACTGGTGGCCACGAAATGGCCGCGCCCAGGACCGCTGACGGTTTTGATCTGCACGTCAGGGCCGATGAAATCAACAAGACCAGCCTCAGTCAGCGCAATGAGCTCGGCAAAGCGCTGCGGCGGCGGGCCGTCGCAGATGCCGGACACAAAGCCCTCAAACCACCCGCGAACCTCCGATGTGAAGCTCACCGGATCCAGCAGACCGTCGACTACGACAGTCTTCAGCAGGTTCCGCGCAGCCCACAGGGCGGCGAAAACAGCCTTGCCGGGAGATCCCTCAGGGCCGGCCTGTGCCGCAGCGAGGTCGCGACGAAGGAACTGCAGCATCCATTCGCGCAGATCAGTATCAGGGTCGGCGAATTCGACGTCTTCCATGGGGCGCAGCAGCCGGTGCAGATCAAGTGCAAAGCTGGGGTCTGCAAGCACCCGCCGTTCGACAGAAATCCAGTTGGGGGAGGCCTGTGTCAGATGACCGGCAGGGGAAGCGCCAGCAGGCCGCTGACGGCTGTCAGGCGTGTGCTGGCTGCGGTGCGGGCCGACGATTGGTGTAGCCGACGGTGCTGTTGCAGCGGACGCCGCTGCGGATGCGGCCTTGCCGCCTTTTTCACTGCGGCCCGCGCGCACGCCGATGTGTTCGGTGACAGCGTGGGTCAGCGCGTCGTGCATGTGAAGCGGATCGGCGCTGAAAGCCTCGGGGTGAACACGGTAGAGCGTGCGATACCAGGCTGAGCGGATGTCTGCGAGGATCAGCGGCCACAGGTGGTCGTTGAAGCTCAGCTTCTGGCCCTCAGCCGCTTGCGCTTGAACCAGAGCCTGAATGTTCTCCGGAGTGAAATAGCGCAGCTCCCATTCAGAAAGCGGGTGCGCCTCGGTGATCGGTTTGCACCGGTAGGGGACGCCTCGGCGCGAAGACGGCACGAGGATCGGCTCGAGCCCGCTGGGGTGGTACTTGAGGGTGCCGTCCTCGTTCTGTGTGAACGAGCCGCCGCGGCCGGTGGTAAGCAGATCCTGCAGGTCGAAATAGTTCAGGCCGAACCCCCGGAAGATCACCGGCTCGCCAGGCTTGAGGTGGTTGAGGGGCGTTTCGGCCGGCAGGCACGGCGGCAGGTACTCAACACCCGGTTCTCGGCTGAGCTCAGCGTAGGAGCGGCGCTCACCCGTCAGACGGGCCTCAATGTGGCCCAAGCACAGCACGGTGAAGTCAACCGTCAGGCGGTTGCCATCGGACAGGCGCAGAACCTGCTGGCCGTCCGTGCCGTCCGGTTCGGCGATGTCCGTGACGCGCGCCTGATGCTCTATGACGTCCGCGGTCTGTGTCTCTTCCGCCCGCGCGACGATCCGCTGGTAGGAATCGCGCAGATACCGGCCGTACTCAACACGGCTGGGGAAATACGAGCCCGGATTGCGCGGATCAGACGACCACTCGGCCATCGACGGCCCCTGGTCTGGATTCGGCACACCGCACGATTCATCCGCAAACACCGTCTGCTCGGCAGCCGTTGTGTTCATCAACAGCGACGGACTCTGATCCGTCCGCCAGACCCGGCCCGCGCCCGGCGGGAACGGATCGATCACATGAATGCGCAGCCCGGGCGGCACCTCGTCAGTCCCAGCAGATGACAGCGCAACCAGGCGCTCCAGAACAGTCAGGCCCCGCGGGCCCATGCCGATGATCGCAACATCAGCCATCGGCATCGGTCCCAGCGTTTGCACCTCCGCGCAGCTTGTCGTTGTGCGGGTAGCCCGGCCAGGGATCGCCCGGCTTGTAACCGTGCGGGTAGCACTTGCCGTCATCGTCCTCCATGCCGATGCCGGGTTCTGTGGTCTCGGCTTCCTGCTGCGGTTCCTCTGATGGCGAGGCGGAGTCTTCGGGCGTGGATGCGCTGGACTTGCCGGGCTTCTTCTTGCCGTCGTCCGAGGTGGTGTTCTTCTTCACCCATTTGCGCAGGTCGTCATAGTCCGGGTGGAGGGTGTTGACGACATCGTTGGTGATCTGGGCAGATTTCACTTCGGTGCCGCGCATGACCATGGCGAGGTCGGCGAATGCGCTGAGGTCCGACAGCGGGATGTCGGTGCGGATGTTGTCAGATGCACTCGCAGCCAGCTGGGGGTACTTGATCGCCATTTCCTGCGGGCTGAGCTGGTCAAGAGCGGCCTTGAGGAAACGCTGCTGACGGCACATGCGGTCGTAGTTGTCCGCCCCGTCACGGCTGCGGGTGTACCAGAGCGCTTTCTTGCCTTCGAGGCGCTGCGGGCCCGGGTCGATCCAGTCGAAGATCTGGTTTTTCCCACCGGTGTTCTGGTTGGTGCCGCCGCCCATCGGGATGGGGCGCTCAACATCGAGTTCAACTCCGCCCATCGTGGTGATGAGGTCGGTGAAGCCCTTCATGTTGACGGCAGTCCAGTAGTCGAGCTTCAGTCCCAGGGAGGCCTCGACCGCCTGGATGGTGGCGAACATGCCCGGTTCGAGGCCGTGGGGGTCGCCGACGGATTCCGGCGAGTTTTCAGCCCAGTCCCACACCGCGTTGATGAGGTCCTCCGTGGGATCGCCGGTGGGGCGGAAACCGTTGGGGAAGGTTTCGGCGAGCTTCGAGTCTTCGGGGAATTCAGGGAAGGCCAGGTTGCGTGGGACTGAAATCAGGGTTGTCTGCCCATTGCGCGTGTCGATGCTGGCTACAAGCATGGTGTCAGGGCGGACACCCTCACGGGTGTCGGAACTGTCCTGGCCGATGAGGAAGACGTTGATGCGCTCTTGGTCAGCCCAGAGGTCTTCGCGTTTGAGCACCTTGGCGCCGTTTTCGCCGAATACCTTCGACAGGGTGGTGGCGGTGACATTGGCGTATGCGGCTCCGACACTCAGCGGAATGCCGACGATCGCAATGAGGCTGGCCACAAGCACCCAGCTGAGCACCTTCTGTGCCTTCGGCAGGCGGAAGCCGCGCTTGGACACTGCGAAGGACCGCAGAATCACAAGGACCCAGATGACGAGTCCTATAAGGAGGACAACCGATGCGAAGCGCAGGATCTTCGGGCTGGACACCACGCGGCTGGCAAAGGCCGTCGGACCGTAGATGAGTGCCGTGATGACGATGGCCGCGATGCCCAGGATGAAGCCGCACAGCAGAATCCATCCGGCGATCGATCTGCGGTTGCGGCGGAGGATTGCCAGACCCGGCAGCATTGTTCCCAGCGTCGTCCACGTGACGATCGACGGGAAGCCTTCACCGCTGCGTTCACCGTGACGCGGCTGGGCGTCGTCGTTTTGGTCAAAGTCGCGGTGCGCGGTTCGAGGCGGGGCCGCGGTCGAGGTGCCTGCTGCTGGGGTTCCCGAGGCGGCTGCGGCGGGGGTGGTGCCGGCTGTCGGAGTGGCGGCTGCAGGCACTGTGGCCGCGGCGGGAGCGGTTGCCGCGGTGGCCGCTGCTGAACGGGCGGGTTCTGCTTTCTGCGATTTCGCAGGCGAGGCGGTGGGCGCGTCAGCCGGTGCGGTTTCTTCTGCTTGTGCTGCGCGCTGCTGCTCTTCGCGTTCGCGCTGCTCGCGAAGTTCACGGCGTGACGGAAGGGGGTCGCTCAGATTGCGCGTGTTGTGGTGTTCGGAGGCCGGTGTGGGGCGGACAGTTTCCGCAGCCGGTTCTTCGCTCTGGGATCCGGTGGGTTTGTCGCCGCGGAAGTTGGGGCGAGAGGATGCGCGAAGAACCCTGCGCGAAGGGAGATTGTCCCAGCGTCCATGCTGGGTGGTGCCCGCACCGTCCGGCTTGTCTGTGCCGCCAGCGGAGCCAGAGTCGCCTGGGGTGTCGTGAGAATCGGTCACCGTGTCGTCTCCTCTATTCATCAGCCGTGCCGCTCACAGAAGCGGCGCGGTGAGTATATGTTCCTCGGCTGAACAGCAAGTGTACCGAGCCGACCGCCCACACAGGTCACATGCGACGCTCAGGCGAGCTCCACCTCGGCGGCGGTGCTTAAAGGAGGGGCGCTTTTGCTCCCGCGGCGCTTGGACTGTAACCTGTATCTGCCTGGAGTTGTGGCTGAGCGGTCGAAAGCATCACCCTGCTAAGGTGAAGTCCTCGCGTTTGGGGACCGAGGGTTCAAATCCCTCCAACTCCGCCAAGCAGTGAAAGGCCCCCGAGAACCTCGAGTTCTCGGGGGTCTTTTCCATTGTGGGCGGGGTCTTCGGACTCTGCTGTGTGCCGTTCCTCTTCGTTCTGTACGACCTCTATAGGACAGGTGAGACGATTGCCCCATGGCTGACGAACAGACCTTTGAGTCCATCCCCGCGCACATTCGCCGCGCCATGACGCCCGAACAGGCCGCCGTCATCCGGCATCAGCTTGCGCGCGTGCCTCTTGCACCCGAGGGCGCGGGCGACGATCCCGTCGCTGCAATGCGCGCTGACTACAACGACGAACGCGCATTCTGGAACGAAGGCGGCCCGCAGATGGTCCGCACCGACAACTTGACGCTGCCGCTGGCCGGGACGTCTGTTCCAGTGCGGATTCATCGTCCCGCAGACGCTGAAACACTGCCGGCGATCATCTTCATTCACGGCGGCGGCTTCAGCGTGGGCAACCTTGACACCCACGACCGGATTCAGCGCGTACTGGCGGCTGAATCCGGGGCGGCGGTCATTGCAGTGGACTACTCGCTGACCCCAGAAGCAGTGTTCCCGCAGGCGCTGCACGAAGTTGCCGGTGCCGCCGCCTACTTCGCGGCACGCGGCGGTGAACACGGTATCGATCCCAGGCGTCTTGCCTTCGCCGGGGACTCCGCCGGTGCGATCCTGTCGCTGACAGCCACTTTGCTTCTGCGCGATGAACCCGGCACTGCGGCCGAAGCGGCAGGCCTCAGCGACGACGCGAGTGTCGGGGACCCCGCAGGGGACAGCGCTTTCGAATCGATTCGCTCACTCCTGCTGTACTACGGCACCTACGGGCTGAGGGACTCCGCCACCATGCGCCTGTACGGCGGCTGGTGGGACGGCCTGAGCCGAAACGATCTCGACGACATGCTCGAAGCCCACTACCGCGGCGCCCAGCACGAAGCCAGCCCCTACGTTGACCCGCTGACGGCCGACTACTCGAAACCCGTGCCGCCCATGTTCATCGTCGGGGCCGAACTCGACCCCCTGGCCGATGACTCGCGAGCCCTGGACAAGGTTCTGGGCACATTCGGCCGCGAAAGGGAGCTCCACTTAGAGGAAGGTGCACTGCATTCCTTCCTCCATTTCGGCAGGATGATGGAAGCTTCGCGCGATGTGCTGGCGTGGGGAGCCGAATATGCGGCCGCCCGCTTCGACGATGTCTGATCGGCCCCTCCCCAAAACACGAGGTGGAGCTGCAGAAATCTGCAGCTCCACCTCGTGCGTTAGGGGAAGGTGAGCAGGTCAGTAGCGGAAAGTGGCAACCGCCTCCGACGATTCCGGGAACTCGCCAACCGTGCGGACCGTGCCCTTGTTCGCGACAGTTGCGAGAATCGCCCGGCTGGCAGGCCCGTAGGCGTTCGTCGCGGCCAAACGCTGAATGTCACGCGGGGTGAACAGCGTGTCGACCCGGCCTTCGGCCGCGGCCTGCACAATCTCACCCAGGTCATAGGAGCCCTTGCCCGACGCAATGAGCGAACGAGCGTGCTCGACAACAGAGGCCTCGTCAGCCTGCATCTTGTCGTTGAGCACTTCCCAGGCCTTCGAGCGAAGCTGCTCCGGCTTTGTCTGCTCTGGGTTGCCAGGGATGACCACGTCCTGGATGTTCGGGTAGGGGCACAGGCTCTTGAACGGGCTCAGATACTCCTGCACTGAAGCCAGAACCAGCGGCTGTGAACGGGCAGTGCCCAGTTCAGCCGCAACACCTTCGCCCACACGGCGAAGGAAGTTCTCCCGCAGGTGATCCTCAGTGTCGCCACCGCCGCCAGTACCGTAGAAGCCCGTGCGCTCGCCGCCGGCGGACCGGTACTGGAGGTTATGCTCCGGAAGCTCCGTGACGGTGGCATCGAAGTTCTCTGGGATTGCGCCCAGAGGCAGCTGTTCGATGTGATTGCGGCTGGCATCGAACAGGCGGACCGAGTTCTTGGCCAACGCCAGAACGTAGACGCGGCCGGCCTGTTCGAGCATCGGCGCGAGCGGAACCACATTGAAGTGGTCATCAACCGTGCGCAGAGCCGGAACCTCAAGCGGAATGCGGAACACGCGGTAGAAGCCGTCGGCAGCGAAAACCGCCAGTCCGCGGCTCATGTGCAACCAGAAATCAGGATCATCGAGGGCCTTCTGGACGGGTTCAACAATCGCCGCAGCTTCGCTCGCGCTGAGACCCGCGCTTTCAAGGTCCGCCTTCGCGCCGCTGAGCTGATCGCGCATGAGACCGGCAGCAACCTTGTCCTGGCCGCCGGAGACCTTCGTGGGAATGTAGATGGAGACTTTGCCGCCCGCAGCCTGATCGCCGTTGATCAGAGCGTTGAAGTCGAGCTGGTCGATGGTGCCTTGAGGGTTGTCAGTCATTGAAGATTCCTCTCCGCAGTTGGGTGACACCGAAGTGTCATCTCTTCCCACCACGGTAGCGGCCGGTGCGCAGAGTGAAAAGGGGAATTTCACTACGAGGAAAGGGGTGGTCCACCAGGAGAAACAGAACGAGCGCCCGACCTCGGTTCTGGCTCGTGAACCTGAGGCCGGACGCTCGCCGGTCTGCTATGTCAGCCGATGCTTCCTATGCGGCTGGCATTAGGTGCGGGTGGCGCTGGGCGCGGCTTGGGTCAGGCGAGACCCAGGCGTTCGCGCAGCTTGTCGACTTCGCCGCGCAGCTCAGCCGGAACGTGGTCGCCCAGCTCGGTGTACCACTCTTCAATCGACTTGAGCTCTTCAGCCCATTCTTCAGGCTTGATGGCCAGGGCCTTCTGCAGCTGTTCCGGAGTGACGTCGAGTCCGTCAACGTCCAGGGCACCCTCGGCGGGAGCCTTGCCCAGCGGGGTGTCAACAGCGTCAGCGGTGCCGGCAACACGTTCGAACACCCACTTGAGAACACGCGAGTTCTCAGAGAATCCGGGCCACAGGAACGAATTGTCGTCGTCACGGCGGAACCAGTTGACGTAGAAGATCTTCGGCAGCTTGGCGCCTTCGGTCTGGCCGATGTTCAGCCAGTGCTGGAAGTAGTCGCCGACGTTGTAGCCGATGAACGGACGCATGGCCATGGGGTCGCGGCGGACAACGCCGACCTTGCCTTCAGCGGCGGCGGTCTGTTCGGAGGACAGGACCGAGCCCATGAACACACCGTGCTGCCAGTCGTGCGTTTCGGTCACCAGCGGCATCGTGGTCTTGCGACGACCGCCGAACAGGATTGCCGAAATCGGGACGCCGTTGGGGTCCTGCCATTCCGGAGCTGCGGTGGGCACGTTGGCAATCGGGGTGCAGAAGCGCGAGTTCGGGTGGGCTGCCGGGGTCGAGGACTCCGGAGTCCAGTCGTTGCCCTTCCAGTCGGTCAGGTGGGCCGGGGCTTCGTCGGTCTTGCCTTCCCACCACACGGTGTTGTCATCGGTGAGGGCAACGTTGGTGAAGATGTTGCCGCCAGCGTCGATTGCTGCCATTGCGGTCGGGTTGGTCGAGTAGCCGGTGCCGGGAGCAACGCCGAACAGGCCGTATTCGGGGTTGACCGCGTAGAGCTGACCGTCGTCGCCGAAGCGCATCCAGGCGATGTCATCGCCGAGGGTCTCAGCCTTCCAACCGGGGACGGTCGGCGTGATCATTGCGAGGTTCGTCTTACCGCAGGCCGACGGGAAAGCGGCCGCGATGTACTTGGATTCGCCTTCGGGGTTGGTCAGTTTGATGATGAGCATGTGCTCGGCCAGCCAGCCTTCGTCGCGGGCAATGGCCGAAGCAATGCGCAGCGAGTAGCACTTCTTGCCCAGCAGAGCGTTGCCGCCGTAGCCGGATCCGTAGGACCAGATGGAGCGGTCTTCTGGGAAGTGGGTGATGTACTTGGTCTCGCTGCACGGCCAAGCGACGTCTTCTTCGCCCGGTTCGAGCGGGGCACCCACCGAGTGCATGCATTCGACGAACTTGCCGTCGTTCTTGTCGATGGCCTCAAGGACTTCGTTTGAGACGCGGGCCATGATCTGCATGGACAGAACAACGTAGGGCGAGTCGGTGATCTCGATGCCGAACTGCGGGTGCTTGGCGTCAATGTGTCCCATTGCGAACGGGATGACGTACATGGTGCGACCGCGCATAGCGCCGGTGAACAGCTCGTTGAGCGTGGCGCGCATTTCCTGCGGGTCCATCCAGTTGTTCAGCGGGCCGGCGTCTTCTTCTTTTTCAGAGTTGATGAAGGTGCGCGATTCAACGCGTGCGACGTCGGCGGGGTCGGACTTCGCGTAGTACGAGTTAGCCGGTTCGGAAAGTTTGACGAGAGTGCCGGCTTCGACCAGCTGGTCGGTGATTGCCTGACGCTGTTCTTCGTCTCCGGTGATCCACTCGATGCGGTCCGGGGTGGTGAGCTCGGCAGCGCGCTTGACGAATTCGAGGATCTTCTCGTTCTTCGTGGGTGCGCCTGCGAGCAGGTCTTCGACTGAGCCACGGTCGATGACGGTCATGCTTAACTCCAAGCTTTCGGTGTTCTTGAGACAAGCCCACCGTAGGAACGCAGAATGTACGCTGGAGAGGAAAACGGGCCACTGAACATGTGTGTTGGCTCACAAGATGGTTCCGTGTGGCGTGATTCTGAAATTCTTGTGGCTGTTGCTTGCATAAGCATGACGTGTTTTTGCAAGAGCGGTTTTTATGGTTGTGGGCAGCCTCACGCTGCGTGCTTTTGGGTTTCCCGCAAACACTGTGTATAGTTGTTCAGGTCCGCACGGATGTGCGCCACTAGCTCAACGGATAGAGCATCTGACTACGGATCAGAAGGTTGGGGGTTCGAATCCCTCGTGGCGCGCAAGTGAAAATCTCGGGACATCGTTCACTCGATGTCCCGAGATTTTTTGTTTGGCTGCCATGTGTCGGGTCATCGGTTCCTATGTGGGCTGGCAGGCTGTGGCGGCTTGGCAGGGAAAAGTACCCCTTAGCCGGAATCCACGCTTTAGCCGTAAGGAGACTCCCTTTAGCAACAGAAACTCCCGTTAGCAGTTGTTGCTAAGGCGCAGAATCCGGCTAAAGGGTGTGCGTCTGTCCAAATCTGGGTGTGGCCATGCCGAGCCGCAGCTCCCTTTTCGGATTGGGCTGTACTTCGTCGTGGAACAGGAGACTCCGGAGACGATGCAGGGGTGGTTCTCCGTTCCTTGGAGAACCACCCCTGCGTTGTTTGCTGAGCCGCAGTTGTCAGCTCAGCTCTTCAGTTCAGCGGCGAGCGTGTGCGCGCTTACGGCTTGCAAACACTGCTGCAGCTCCTGCCGCCAACAGTGCTAGGCCCGCGCCGAGGGCAGTGAGTTCTGCACCTGTGCGGGGCAGGCCCTTTCCGCTGCCCGAGGCCGAAGTGCTGCCGGAGCCACTCGCTGTGGATCCGTGGGAGTCCGAACCGCCGGAGCCCGGCTGGCTTTCGCTGTCATCCGAACCCTCGTTGCCAGCGGCTGCGTCGTCCGATGCGTCTTCGCCAGATTCCTCACCCGGTCCCTTCCCGTCGTTGTCACCGGGCTGTTCGCCTGGCTGCTGACCTTCGTCATCACCCGGGGCTTGGCCCGCATCGTCACCGGGCTGTTCTTCTGGTTCCTGGCCTTCGTCATCGCCGGGTGCCGGGTCTTCGTTGTCACCGGGCTGTTCGCCGGGTTCCTGGCCTTCGTCTTCGCCCGGAGCCTGGTCGTCGTTGTCACCAGGTTCTTCTGCCGGCGCACCTGTGCTGATGCCCACGATGCTCGGATTGTGGTCAGACGAGCGGAACTCGTCGGGCTGGTAGAAGTTGGTCACGTTGTAGTTGTGGCGGCTGTACTCCAGTGCGACCGATTCAACCGAGTTGATCTCCCATGTGGCAGCGCCGGTCACAGCACCCGCCGCAGCGGTGGGAGCAGCCGAGCGTGCCTGTGCCTTCGGACCCATCGCTTCTTCCGAGGCGAGCACGTGGTCGAGGCTTCCGGTCAGCCCACCGAACAGGTAGGTGGGTGCCGCATCGAAGTGCTCACCGACGTTGGTGTACCCGTCGTCGTAGAAGACCTGCATCGGGTCTTCCTGCGTGTACGAGTTCAGGTCGCCCAGAATGAACACGCGCTTGGTGCCCATGGCTTCCTTCTGCTTGTCAGCAAAAGCCTTGACCGCCTTCGCCTGCTTAACGCGGTCGGCATTCGAGTTGCCCTGGCCGTCACCGGTGTCCTCGTTGCCTTCGCCCTTGCCGGAGCCCTTGGACTTGAAGTGGTTCATAACGGCAATGAACTCGGAAGCCTCAGGGTTGTCTACGCCAACGGCCTGGAACTTCTGCGCCAGGGGCGCGCGAGCGTTGTGGAACGCCGGGCTGTCGAGAATTGCTGATTCGCCTGCGGGCTTCGCTTCAGCCTTCTGGTAGATGTAAGCGGTGCGGATGACGTCGTCACCGGTCTCCGGGATCGCCTTCGGGGAGGGGACAAAAGCCCAGCGGTCTTCGCCTGCCGCGGCATTCAGTGCCTCAACCAGGTTTTCCAGAGCCCAGTCGCGGTCCTTGCCGAACTTGTCGGAGCTTTCAATCTCTTCCAATGCGACAACTGAAGCGTCGAGCTTGTTGATGGCCGTGACGATCTTTGCCTGCTGACGCTTGAAGTTCTCTTCGTTGTACGCGCCACGCGGCGTGCAGTAGTTCGATCCGACTGGGTTGCCCTCACGGTCGGTGTAGGCCTTGCATCCTTTTTCTGTGTCGCCGGTGGTGGGGAAGTAGTTGAGCACGTTGAAGCTGGCCAGCGTCATGTCACCGCCGACACCCGGTACGTCTGCGCGGGTGTTTTCAAACTCAGCGGGGGTCAGCTCATTGTTGTCCGGCAGGAACCCCGTGGGCTGCAGGCGGTACTTGTCGTGGCCATAGCCGACAACGGTGGGCTTGGTGAACGTGATCTTGGCGCCTACGCGCACCGGCTTGTCGTTGCTCAGGTACGGCAGCGGGGTGTCCTTCGCAGTCTTGAAGAAGTCCGCGGTGCCGCCGTCATCGAGGACATAGGCCTTTTTCTTGTTTTCGGCGTCGACCTTCTTGGCTTCTTCTGATCCAGGGCGCGCCACATCCGTGGGCTGGCGCAGGGTTTCAGTTCCGTTGGCCAGGCCGATTTCACCGTAGGTGTTGGTCGAGTAGTTGTCGGTGACCGTGATGTCGCCGGTGGGCTGAACAAGCATGCCTTCGAGGGCCTCACGCTTGGCAGGGTCTTCCGGGAATGCGCCTTCGTACGGCTTCGGAGCCACCGCTGCTTCGTCGAGCTTCTTCAGTCCCTCACCGCCAACGCTGATCTGGGTCTGTCCGTAGTACTCGCTGACACTGCCGGTCACTTCGACGTTGTCACCGGTCTTGACCTGCTTCACGGTGTCCTTCGAGTAGACGAAGATGCCGTGCGAGCCCGCTGCGAAGTCGTGGTTGTCTCCGCCGGTGCCTTCGGTCTGAATGTAGTAGCCGTTCAGCCCGCCGGTCGGGTAAGCGGCCGTCACAACACCGGTGGTGGTGACGGTCTTGCCCTTATACGCGCTTTCGTCACCGGTGCCCTGGATGGTGTTGATCGGCAGGAGGTTGGCCGGGTTCTCCGGGTCCGAGGGGTCTGTTGGGCCAGGTGTGCCGGGCTCATCTGGGTTGGGGTTGTCGGGTGCGTCGCACGTGCTGGGGTCGGGTGCGGTTCCCGGGGTCGGCTCACCTGATTCCCATTCGGAGCAGTTGAGCTGGATCGACTGGTCCTTGCCGGAAGCCTTTGCTCCAGTGGGCTCTGCCTGCTGACCGCGCACCGAGGCAGGCAGCTTGTCGCTGTTGGACGCCGTGACGCCCTTTCCGCCGACAACACCGCCGATCTGCTTGAAGTCGACGAGGTTTCCATCGGCGCTGACCACGAAAACGGAAGCTCCGTAGGAACCATCAGCGGCGGCGCCGCTTTTGACAGAGTTCGTCAGCGGAAGTTCGACAACGTGAACACCGGATTCACCGACAACCGTGCCCTGGGGCAGGGCGACGACCGATTCGTCGCTGTTGAGAGCGCCACCTCGAGTGACAGAACCGACGATCCAGCCGGACAGATCCGTACCAGCGGGGGCGACGATCTCAACGAAGTCGGCATCGTTCGACGGGTAGGAGATTTCAGAGATATGAGCATCGGCGGGAGCGGCCCAAACGGGAACTGCGGAGCCGAATGCGAGACCGACGGCGGCAGTGCCGGCGAGCAGAGCATGGCGCTTCATATGAGTCCTAATGAGAGGTGTGAGCACACGAAAGTGCAGACTGACCCAGCCAGGCTAGAAGACTCAGCATTCTCTTAGGCAACGAGAAAGTGAACTCTGCCAAGGAACGCAGAAGAGACCTGAACCACATTCCGTAGACTGTGGTCATGACAACTGCACTCATCATCGTTGATGTTCAGAATGACTTCTGTGAAGGCGGTTCTCTCGGTGTTGACGGGGGACTGGCAGCGGCCGAAGCGATTGCCGACTACGTGGAAGAGGGGCCTGACGACTTCGTTGTGACCACGCAGGATTGGCACATCGATCCCGGCACGCACTTTTCTTCCGAACCGAACTTCACAACCACCTGGCCCGTGCACTGTGCGGCAGACACCGAGGGTGCGCAGTTCACACCGGCCCTCAAACCGGTGCTTGAAGCAGTTGATGCCCAGTTCCTCAAGGGGCAGTACTCAGATGGCTACTCCGGTTTTGACGGTGTAGAGGCAGACGGCGAATCAGAACTTGCCGAATGGCTGCGGGAACGCGGTGTGACGCACGTGAGCGTCTGTGGAATCGCCACCGACTACTGCGTGCGCGCAACCGCGCTGAGCGCATTGGACGAAGGCTTCGAAGTTCGAGTGCTCGAAGATCTGTGCGCGGGTGTCGCTGCAGATACCAGCCGCAAAGCGCTCGCAGAACTCGCCGACAACGGCGTCACGGTTCAGCGCACCGACGGAAAGGCCGCCGCCTACGACATCGGGGACGCCGAGGACTGAGACTCACCAGATCTGGGCGCTTCGTTCTGGGCTGGTCAGCCCGACCGGCCCAAAACGAGGCGCACAGAAACATTTCGCACACCGCAGCACACAGCGCAATGAAGCGCGGCAGAAAGGACAGCTATGGCACTTGCGGAGAACTTTGAACAGGCGGAACCCGGTGACGTTCTGTGGACGCCCTCACCCGAGCGAATCGCCGCATCGAAAATACGGGAGTTCCAGGAGTGGCTGGCTGAAACACGGAGTGTGCCGGTGGGTGACTTCGCGTCGCTGCACGCCTGGTCAGTCGAGAACCTGAACGACTTCTGGGACGCGGTGTGGGAGTTCTTCGACATAATCGGCGACCGCGCAGACGGTCCGGCGGTCACCGGCACCATGCCAGATGCCCGTTGGTACGCGGGATCCCAGATCAACTACGCCGAAAACATGCTGCGCCGGGCTGACAGCGCACCGGATGACGAGGCGCTCATCGGCTTGGACGAAGATCTGAACCGGCACGCTCTGACCTGGGCGGAGCTCGCGGGACAGGTCGGTGCGCTCGCCGAGTGGCTGCGGTCATCAGGGGTGGGTGAAGGCGATGTTGTCTGTGCCGTGCTGCCGAACATCCCCCAGACGGTTGTCGGTCTGCTGGCCAGTGCATCCGTGGGGGCGATTTGGTCGGTTGTCGGGGCGGAGTTCGGTTCGGCGGGCGTGCTGGACCGCTTCCAGCAGCTTGAACCGAAGGTGCTGCTGACCGTTGACGGCTACAAGTTCAATGGCAAGCAGATTGATCTGCGTGCTTCTGCGGCGTCGCTAGTGGAGCAGATGCCCAGCATCAAGGCGCACGTACTGGTCGACAATCTGGGCGACCGTCTGCCCGAAGCTGACGCTGCCGAGGTGGGTGTGCCGAGCGCTGTCTTCTCTGACATTGTTGCTCAGCCGCAGAAACCGGAATTCACTCGCGTGGAGTTCTCGCACCCCCTGTGGGTTGTTTTTTCGTCCGGCACGACGGGCAAGCCGAAGGGCATTGTGCACGGTCACGGCGGCATTGTTCTAGAAGCGGCGAAGAGTGTTCTGCACAGCGAACTCGAGCCGGGATACGTGACCTACACGGCTGTCTCACCCACGTGGATCATGTGGAACATCCTGGTCAACGGCCTTGGTGCCGGCGCGGCGATCGTCGTCTACGACGGTTCCCCGGTGGCCGGTTCGGCTTCGCGCCAGTTTGAGATCGTCAGCCGGGAAAAGGCGAACCATTTCGCGACGGGTGCCGCGGTTCTGCAGATGATGGAGAAGGCCGGCGCGAAGCCGCGCGCCGAATACGATCTGTCATCCCTGCGGACAATCCTGTCGACCGGTTCACCGCTGCCGGGTTCAACGTGGAAGTGGGCGTATGAGTTTGTGGCCCCCAACATCCGCGTGGGTTCGGATTCCGGTGGCACCGATATCTGCACCGCGTTCATCGGTTCGAACCCGCTGGACCCAGTTGTGTTGGGCCAGCTGCAGGGGCCGTACCTGGGCGTTGCCGCCGATGCTTTCGACGCCCACGGAAATTCTGTTGTGGATGAGCTCGCCGAGTTCGTGGTGACCGAGTCGATGCCGTCAATGCCGGTGAAGTTCTGGAACGACCCTGACGGCAGCCGGTACAGGGACGCCTATTTCGATGTGTACCCCGGCGTGTGGCGCCACGGCGACTGGGTGACGCGCTCCGCCGATGATCGCTGGGTCATCCACGGCCGTTCGGATTCGACCATCAACCGCGGCGGCATCCGCATGGGCTCTTCGGACATCACGAACGCAGTCAACCGGGTTGAGGGCGTACAGGCGTCCATGGTGATCGGCGCCGAGCTCGGCGATGGTAACTACTACCTCCCGCTGTTCGTTGTGACCTCGCCCGGAACGGAACTCGATGAGCAGCTGCGCTCCCAGATCGTGCAGACGATCCGCTCCGAGGTGTCTCCGCGGCACGTACCGGACGAGATCATCGCCGCCCCCGGTGTTCCCATGACCCGCACCGGCAAACTTCTCGAGGTGCCGCTCAAGAAGGTCTTCCAGGGCCAGTCGCCAGATGTTGTCAACCGATCTGCTGCCGCTGACAACGAGATTCTTGACTGGTATTTGGACTTCGCCAGCCGCTTTGCTCAGGGCGCGGCTGACCAGGAGGCAGACAGCAAGGGCTGATGTTCGGCACGTGAGGTTCGGCACCGGATCTTCGGTACTGGCTTTAGGCCCCGGGGGTGGACAGCTGGTGCTGTCCACCCCCCCCTCGTGCTGTCAGTGCAGATTCAGTGTGCGTTCTGCTTTAACGCGCTGTGCAATCAGCTTCGCTTCCGGGTGAAGCCCACCGCTGCCGCGCCGATTCCCAGCAGGACCAGCCCCATTCCGGCGCCAACCCGCCAGTCCGCACCCGTGCGGGGCAGCGTTTCGGCTTGCTTCGGCTCCTGTGGTGTGGGGCTTTCTTCGCCTCCGGCTTCCGGCGTGGACTCGGGCTTCGGTTCCGGTTGTTCCGGTGGGGCCGAGGAAGTTTCTTCCGGCGTTGGGGAGTCTTCCGGTGTGGGTGTGTCAGACGGTGTCGGCTCTTCAGACGGCGTGGGCTCTTCCGGCGGGGGAGTCGGCTCCGGCGGTTCTTCCCAGTAGACGGTTTCTTCCGGGATGCCCCAGTCGGACACCCAGCCGTCTGACCTTTCGCTTTCACGAATTTCGACGGTCCACGTGGTCCAGCCGGGTTTGCCCTCCACGGCTTCGGTCGTCAGCTGGGCCTTTCCGTCGCCGTCAATGCGTGCCGTGAGTTCTTGTTCGTCGACCAGTGTTCCCTGTGGTTCCGCACTCTGCACGGGTTCGGTGTCCGAATGGTAGGCCCGCGCGATTACGGACAGTGTTGAGTTCGGCGGGGCGCCGGTGATGTTGATGGTGTCTGTGATGCTCCCGTCAGAGGAAACCTCGGCAGTTGTTTCGGCAGTCGGCGCAAAGGGCAGCTGCGTGTTCGCCGCTGCCTTAGCGGTGACTTTCGCGGGAACACCTGTGGTGACGTTCTGAACTCGCTTGCCGTCAGTGGGCTTGTACACCAGAACATCTGTGCTCGGCAGCCCCGCGGCTGTGGCTTCGACAGACACCAGCGCGCCGGGTGGTGCTGAGACAGATACTTCCGTGCCGGCCGGCACCTGCTTGCGGAGATCTTCGCTGCCGCCGGTCATGACAACATCCACCGGCCAGTCCAGTTCCTTCCCCGCAGCCGAGGTCAGTGTCGGAGTGGCGAACACCTTCCCGTCGCGGTGCTTAGGCGCAAGGGTCAGAGTGTACGGGCCTGCGAAGTCTTTGGCGTCCTTGCGCATCTGGGTGAACATGTCCGCGGCTTTTGCGAACTTCTTGCCGAGCTCTTTCGGCGTGCGCACCTTCATGGTGTGTCGGTGGGGCAGTGCCTTGTCGAGTTTGACGAACGCCGACAGAGCCGCCTGCCGGCTGCTGTCCTTCGAGTCCGCGTATTCCGCCAGCAGCCAGGCTGTCTGCGGTGTGCGCACCGATGTTGGCTCAGCCCCCTTGAAGTGCTGTGGCCTGGGTGAGGGAAGCCCCGCATCGAGACAGTAGGACGGTTTGCCGTCGATCGTGAGATAGGCGCCGTAGAAGGTCTTGTGCACCCCTTCTTTGTGCCACAGACCGGGGCCGTAGAAGTCGTCGTCGGCGGCCGCTGGTCCTGAAACTGCGAACGCCATGATGGCGGTCAGAATGATGAGTGCGCTTGTCTTCAGCGCTGTCAATAGATTTTTCATAGCCACATCAGACACGTGCTGCCGTCGGCTTCTCTACGCCTGAGACAGGCTGTGGACATCGTCGATTTCATCCACAGGCTCAAGCACACAAGTCGGCGGGGTGTTTTCAAGGGCTCGGCCCGCGGTGACCCTGGGAGGCACCGTCGTGTGCACAGGAGTAGAGTTTGAGTGGAGTATCTACTACACAGCCGAACGGGGATGCTGACTTTGAGTATCAAAGAAAACGCTGACGTCGTCCTGATCGGCGGGGGCATCATGAGCGCAACGCTCGGCACCCTGCTGCACGAACTTCAGCCCGACTGGACAATCCGCGTCTACGAGCGCACCGACTATGTCGCACGCGAAAGCTCTGACGCATGGAACAACGCGGGCACCGGCCACGCGGCCCTGTGCGAGCTCAACTACTCGCCGGCCGACAAGAACGGCAACATCGACATCGCCAAGGCCGTCAACATCAACGAACAGTTCCAGGTCTCCCGCCAGTTCTGGAGCTACCTCGTTGACGAAGGCATCGTCGGCGAACCCGGCACCTTCATCAACCAAGTTCCGCACGTGTCCTACGGCCGCGGAGAGTCCGGCCGCGACTACATTCGCGCTCGCCGCGAAGCCATGGTCAAGAACCCCCTGTTCAAGGACATGGAGTTCACCGACGACCCTGCCACGCAGGCTGAGTGGCTGCCCCTCATGTTCGAAAACCGCGGCCCGGGACAGGTCAACGGCCTGTCGCGCGTGACCAGCGGAACCGACGTCGACTTCGGTTCGCTCACCCGCCAGATGCTGGCCAACCTCGCCGACAACGGCGTTGAAGTCCGCACCGGCCACGAAGTCACGGGCCTCAACCGCAGCGGAAACGGCTGGCGCGTGTCGGTGAAGAACACCGCGGCCGCCGAATCCTTCGACGTCGATGCCAAGTTCGTGTTCATCGGCGCCGGCGGCCACGCACTCCCGCTGCTGCAGAAGACCGGCATTCCGGAAGCCAACGGCTACGGCGGATTCCCCATTTCGGGTCTGTTCCTGCGCAGCTCGAACCCCGAACTGGTGGCACGCCACCACGCTAAGGTGTACGGCCAGGCCGCAACCGGTGCTCCGCCGATGTCGGTTCCGCACTTGGACACCCGCGTCATTTCCGGCAAGGAATACCTGATGTTCGGTCCCTACGCCGGATTCTCGCCGAAGTTCCTCAAGACCGGTTCGTTCCTTGACCTTCCGCTCTCGGTTCGTCCCAACAACCTTCCGGTCATGCTCAACGTGGCCAAGGACAACTTCGACCTCGTGACCTACCTCATGAGCCAGCTGGCTTCCACGAAGAAGGACCGCTTCGAGGCTCTGGGCGAATTCACTCCAGAAGTCGACCCCAGCCAGTGGGAGCTCATTCACGCCGGTCAGCGCGTCCAGGTCATGAAGAAGGACGCCAACGGCAAGGGCATGCTGGGCTTCGGCACCGAAACCGTTGCGTCGGCTGACGGTTCCGTTGCAGCTCTGCTGGGTGCTTCGCCCGGTGCCTCGACCGCCCCATCGATCATGCTCAAACTGTTCGAACGCTGCTTCCCGCGTCAGTTCGAAGGCTGGAAGCCCAAGCTCGAAAAGATGGTCCCGTCCTTCGGCCGCACGCTGCACGAAGACGAAACGCTGCTCGACGAACTCACCGAGTACACCAACCGGACCCTGCAGATCAACGTCGACTGACATCGACAGAGCTCAAGTCCGCACTGACTGAAGCCCTGCACGCAGAAGCCCCCGCAGCCACTGCGGGGGCTTCAGCGTTTTCCAGCATCAGTCTGCGGGGCTTCACAGCTGAGACAAGCCATCGTGTCACCGGGGTGTGGAATCATGTATGCGATACGCAACGGAAGCTCACACGAACGGCAACTATGACGCAGCACCCACACAGCAGCTATAGCCAGCAATACCCGCACGGCGGTCCTTCGCGCCCAGCCTGGTATGTGCCATCAGCCGGGCCAATCCAACAGGCCCCATCCGGGCAGCTCACCGGCGCCTCGGGAATTGCCTACCCAACTGTGTCACGCCCAGACGGCTCGACCGGAGAGCTCGTCCGAATCATCCTCGCGTCCATTGCCATCGGGCTGTTGGGCTTCGGGCTCCTGCTCATCATTCTGTTTCAGTCGCTGACGTTCAACGGCTTGGGCATTCTCATCGTCCTGCTGTCGCTGGTGCCCATGGCGTTCATCTTCCTGGTGGTCCTGTGGTTCAACCGGTGGAAGAAGCGCAACCCCGTGTGGCTGGTTCTGCCGCTGCTGTGGGGTGCAGTCATGGCGATCGTCTTCACCATTGTGGTGCAGACCTTGGGATTCTTGGGTTCGACCCTGGTCATCGGCTTCGACAGCTCACAGAGTCTTTTTGACCTCCTGTACCCAGTGCTCGGAGCCCCGCCCATCGAAGAGGGCGCCAAGGGCATTTTCCTCGCGGTGTTCGCCCTGGCCGCACGCCGACACTTCACGGGTCCTCTCGACGGCTTCATCTACGGTTCGCTGGTCGGTGCGGGATTCGCGTTCACCGAAAATCTGCAGTACCTGTCGGGGTCCTTTGACGAAGGACAATTTGTGGGTCTGGCCATCACCTTCGTGCTGCGCGGCATCGTGTCGCCGCTGAGCCACTCGCTGTTCACGGCTGTGGCCGGTGTTGTGATCGGCTTTGCCGCAGCCCGCTGGCAGTGGTGGGCTGCGATTCTGGCGTGGCCGCTGGGATGGTCCGTGGGAACCTTCCTGCACGCCCTCTGGAACTTCATGGCCGGAGCTGTGGGTGGATTGGGAATCCTCGGCCTGCTCATCATCGTCGGACTGGCCTTGGTATACGCCGTCATCTGGTACAGCCTCGCGTTCGTCCTGCGGTGGCTCGAAGTGCGCAAGGACCGCGCCATGCTCGATGAATACAGGCAGGCGGGCTGGCTGACACCGGCCGAGGTCGACACGTTCGGCACGTGGCGAGGCCGCAGTCAGGGCAAGCGGTGGGCGGCCGGCTATCACGGGGGTGCCGACACCTTCAAGAAGATGGTCCGCACGACTATCAATCTGGCCAACGCCCGCCAGCGCATCAACGTCCACGCTGGCGGTGAGGTTGAACGCGAACGTGAAAAGAAGCTGCTCACGGACTTCGCCGCACAGCGCACACGGCTGATGAACAGCGTCAACAGTGCGCACAGCTACCAGGCGCACTATCCTGGCGCGTACTGATGATCGACCTGGTGCTGGGGATCATCGCCTTGTCGTCTCTGGCGATGGGGTGGATCCGCGGTCTCAGCCCCACCGTTGGGGCGCTCATCGGGTTTGCGCTCGGACTGCTTATCGGCAGGGGAGTGCTCGCCGGCATGAAACTGGCCGGGGCGAACGAGCTTCTCGATGTGATCGGACCGACCGGCGCTTTTGCCGTTCCCTTTGTGCTGGGTCTTATCGGGGCAGCGATCGGAGCTTCGTGGGGGCGGGTGTTGCGCGATCGCATCCGTTCGGCCGCTGGCAGGCTCGTTGACGCCATCGGCGGCGCCATCAGTGGTGTTGTGGTCTTCTGCCTGCTGGTGTGGGTCAGTGCCGGGTGGGTGCGCACAACATCGCTCATCGAACCTAACCAGTGGGCCGCCGATTCGGTGATTGTGCGCGCCCTCGACGGGGCTGCGCCCGTGCCGTCCTCACAGGCGCTCGGTGCTCTGGGCGAAGCCCTGCGCTTCAACGGCTTCCCGGATGTCTTCAGCGGACAGAAAGAGCAGATCCGCGAAGTCGATGCACCGAACCCGGAAATGGTGGCCGTCGGCAAAGAAGCGGCCCAGTCGGTTGTGAAGATCACCGCTCAGGCGCCCGCGTGCAACTCCGCATCGGAGGGCACTGGTTGGGTGTACTCCGATCGCTATGTGGCCACGAACGCCCACGTCGTTGCGGCCGCTCAGCAGATTTCCGTGCAGGTTGCCGGCAAGGGACAGGCCCTGCCGGCGCAGGTGGTGGGCTTCAACCCCACGATCGACGTTGCCGTCCTCTATGTCCCCAGCTTGAAAGCCCCGGCTATGCAGCGCGGCGAGGACTTGGCTGTGGGAGCCGACTCCGTTGTCGTGGGCTTCCCGGAACACGGGCCATACACGATTTCACCGTCGAGGGTCCGCGAAAGAGTTATCGCCGAAGGCAAAGACATCTACGGCGAAAAGAAAGCCATCCGCAAGGTGTATTCGCTGCGCGCTGATGTGCGCCCAGGAAACTCGGGAGGCCCTCTGATCGCGGCAAACGGCCGAGTATCGGGCATGGTCTTTGCGAAGTCGCAGAACGACGATGCAACTGGCTATGCGCTCACGCTGAAGGAAATCATGCCGACGCTGAAAGCAGCAGAGGGTACGCGCGGGCTGGTGCCCACCGGCAAGTGCACCGCGAAGAACTGAAACTCCCGCGGCAACACCGAAGCTACTGCGTCAGGTTCAGCCCAGCAATGATCGCGCGGTGGTCTGAGGTTCCGCGGTCCATGACAGTGTCGTAGACGGGATCGAGTCCGCGGACCATGATGTGGTCCAGCCGCACCGCGGGGAACTGTGCCGGCCACGTGAAGCCGAAGCCGCCGCCGACGGCCTTGCGGCTGTCGACCAGCTGTTCATCGAGGTCTTTGAAGTAGCGGTCAGTCTGCACCGCGTTGAAGTCGCCGGCCACAATCAGGTGTTCGGCGTCTTCCTGTTTCACGGCCGAGGAAAGCTTCTGCAGCGCGGAATTGCGCAGAGTCTCAACACCGGGGCGAACGGACGGCACGTGCACCGCGTACAGCTTCACGTCGCCGCGATCGCTCTTCACAGTGGTTTCAAATGCTCGCGGCCACTGCAGACCCAGGTCGATGTTCTGCTTCTGGGTCAGCGGCCAGCGTGACCACACGCCGACCGTGTCGGCAACCTGCGTGTGGGCAAACGACTTGTCGAGTTCTTTTTTGATGATCTTGCCCGACAGGGATTCGATCTCCTGAATGACGACAACATCCGGTTTCTGATCGATGATGGCCCGTGCCGTCGCAGTCGGCTGCGGCAGGCGCGCACCCACATTGTGTGTGGCGACGATGAGGTCGGCGTCACGGTCATCAGATGCCGGCTTGAGGTAGGGCCCAAACATCACACCCCACACCACGGCGGGAATGAGCACGCCGATGATCGACAGCGGTGACAGTCGGATGAGCGCCAAGAGCAGCAGCAGGACGAGCAGCACCCACGTCCAGGGCAGAGCTGATTCGACGATGAGGGCAAGCCCGTTGGTCGTCGGGATGAGTTCGTGGATGATCAGAAGCGCGGCCAACAGCGCGCCGAGAAGGGCTACGACAATGCCCTTGGCTGGGTTCTTCGTACGAGACATGAGAGCTTCAGTCTACGAACCGAACCTGACCGCTCTCTGGGCCAGTCCTCAGTGAGGGCTCATATATGCCAGTTCAGTACAGCCCGAAACTCATCATCCGGGCGAGGCGCGCACGCCCACATGATCAGCGCAGAGCTGATGCGCTCCACACCTCGACATCCGGGTGCGAATCGAAGCGGTAGCCCTGCCCGCGGATGGTGCGGACAACAGTCGAGTACGAGCCCAGGCGCTTGCGCAGGCGACGAACGTGAACATCGACGGTGCGTTCGTCGGGACGGTCAGCATCATTGCCCCACACCTTGTCAACGAGTTCAGCGCGCGAAAGGGTCTGCCCCTCGTTGCTGACGAGTGTGGCCAGCAAGTCGAACTCCTTGACCGTCACGGTTTCCAGACGGCCGTCAATGTGCACCTCGCGGCGCGGCAGGTCGACCTTGAGCCCAGTTGCGGGCTTCTGAGCTTCTGCCGGTTGGGGCGGATGGATGCGGCTGGGAATACGCGAGCGGACGGGGCCGTGGGAACGGGCGGCGGCACCGCGGGCAGCAGGCGAGCCGGTCGCAACAGCGCGCACGGCGTCGAGGTCGCGTTCCGGGCCGGAAGGCGCCAGAGCGATGATCGCCTGGGTTTCCGACGACGGGGCGAGTTCCTGCGTGTAGTCGCGCAGCGATTCGGCGATTTCCGTGAGGTTGGTGCCGGAAACGGCGGCCTCTTCTTCGCTCAGGCCGATGTAGAGGATGATTCCGCGGGCCGAACCGGGCTGGGCCTGGACTCCTGCGGGGCCGTAGGTGCGAGGGGCGGACTGCGGGTCTACCGGGGTCAAGCGGGCTCCTCGCCTGCGGGTTGCTGCTGCGCTGCGGGGGTGGACGTTCTGGGGTGCAGATGCGTACTGCGTCATGGGATTCTCTTCTCTTGCGATGGGAATATGCGGATGCTGTTGAAGAACTCGTTCGCGACCGTGTCAGCTGGTGAGGTCGCGAACGCAGGGCATCGGCATTCGCTGTTGGAAGAACATGACGTCATTATTTGTCACGCTCTGAACGAAAACCAAGCAGATTTCCGTTTTTGAGACGTTTATGACGAAATGTGACGTAATCGAGGGGCGTTATGTGACTGCGACAGCGGCCTGACGGGCTTTCCGGTGAGCCAAGATGACAAAAGAAGAACAGCACGAAGTGCCAGGCGCCTCGTGCTGTTCTGTTCCGGTTCCGTGGGGACCGGGGGGATCAGGCGGTGCCGTACATCCGGTCACCGGCGTCCCCGAGCCCGGGGACGATGTAGTTGTTTTCATTGAGGCCTTCATCGAGTGCTGCTGTGAACACGTCGATGTCGGCGCGGTCGCCGAAGCGCTCGGTGATGTAGTCGACGCCTTCCGGGGCGGCGACCAGGCAGACGGTGGAGATATGCGAAACTCCGCGCTCCAGCAGGAAGTCAATGGCCATTTCCAGGGTGTGGCCGGTGGCCAGCATGGGGTCGATGACGAAAACCTGGCGGTCTTCGAGGTCGTTCGGCAGGCGCTGGGCGTAGGTTTCGACTTCAAGGGTGTCGTCGTCGCGGACCATGCCGAGGAAGCCGACTTCGGCGGTCGGCAGCATGCGGGTCATGCCTTCGAGCATGCCCAGGCCGGCGCGCAGAATCGGCACAACCAGCGGTCGCGGTTGGGCGATCTGGGTGCCGGTGGTGGAGCACACGGGGGTGTTGATCTGCTTGGGCTGCACGCGGACGTTGCGCGTGGCCTCGTAGGCAAGCAGTGTGACGAGTTCGTCGGTCAGCTGGCGGAAGCGAGCTGAGTCAGTGCGCTCGTCACGCAGGACAGTGAGCTTGTGGGCAATGAGCGGGTGGTCCGCCACGTGGAGCTTCATGGTTTAAGCCTATCGTTCGCGGCGGCTGTCGTCCTGCTTTGTTCGTGCGGTGCTTTGTGTGTGATGTGCGGGCAGAGACAATAGGCGCATGGCTTGTATCTGTTCGCTGAACGTCCGCGGGGCTGCACGCTGCCGGGGGAGGCTCACCGCGGTTGATGTCTGCAGTGCGGATGATGTTTGCAGGGGAGCGGTGAGCTGACGTGGCGCTTGCAGTCCGCGAACAGCACGCGCAGTGGATGGGCAAAGCGCTGGATCAGGCGCACCGCTGCCCGGAATCCGATGTGCCGATCGGCGCTGTTGTCATCCTCGACGGGCAGGTGGTCGGAGCTGCCTGCAACCGGCGCGAAGCCGATGCTGACCCCACGGCGCACGCCGAGGTTCTCGCGTTGCGCCAGGCTGGGCAGGCCCTTGGCACGTGGCGGCTGGACGGGGCGGTCCTCGTCGTCACAGTTGAACCGTGCGCCATGTGCGCCGGCGCAGCGATGAACGCCCGCGTGGGCACAATCGTCTTTGGCGCGCACGAACCCAAGACCGGCGCCGTGGGGTCCGTGTGGGACCTTCCGCGGGACCGTGCTGCCCATCCGATTCCGCAGGTGTACCCCGGTGTGCGAGCTGACGAGTGCCGGGCTGTGCTGGATGATTTTTTCGCCGATCTGCGGCTGCCGGGCAGCGAAGAGTGAGCAGAATGACAGTCCCCCAGTTTGTGCCGCGGCCGCTGAGGCCTTAGAGTTGTCCGCGGTAGCGTGTCCGAGCGGCCGAAGGTGCAACACTCGAAATGTTGTGTAGGGCAACCCCCTACCGTGGGTTCAAATCCCACCGCTACCGCCAGATAAAGCTCCGAGGTTTTCGCCTCGGAGCTTTTTCATGTTCTGGATGGGAGAACAGGGGTGTACGGCCGAGGTGCCGCAAGAGTTCCCGGGTTCGGCTCGGCTGTTCTGAACCTCGGGGGTACAGCCGAGGTGCCGCCCGGGTGAGCCTGGGGCGGCGGTACGATGAGCCCATGACTTTTCAGTACCGCCTGCGCCCTGCCGTGCGTGATGCCGCGGCATATGTTCCCGGCAAACCCGCTGCTCCGATCGAAGGCATGACCGCCTACAAGCTGTCGGCCAATGAGCACCACATGGAACCGCTTCCGCAGGTGCGCGAAGCCATTGCGAAGGCATCTGAAAATCCCAATATCTACCCCGACCCGGGTGTTTTCGAACTGACTGAGGCGATGGCCGATTTCCTGGGCGTGGCCCCTGAGAACGTCGTGTTCGGTGCCGGTGGTTCAGAAATCCTTTCGGCTGCCTTTGCCATTACGGCAGGCCCCGGTGCGAACATCGTCTACCCGTGGCCGTCCTTTGAGATGTACCGCCAGGTGGGTGTCATGAGCGGAGCGGAGAACCGCCAGATCCCGCTGACCGCCCACGGTCGCCACGACTTCGATGCGCTGCTGGACGCAATTGACGACGACACGACGCTGGTCGTTCTGTGCAGCCCGAACAACCCCACGGGCCCCGCAATCCGCGAGGCCGAATTCCGCTCCTTCATGGACCGTGTGCCTTCGGACCTGCTGGTGGTCCTCGATCAGGCCTACCTGGAGTTCATCACCTCGGAAGACGCGGTTGACGCCGTTGCGGCACTGGCTGACTACCCGAACCTCATCATCATGCGCACGTTCTCCAAGGCCCATGGCCTTGCCGGCCTGCGCGTGGGCTACGGAATTGCCCACCCGGATGTCATCCTCGAAATGCGCACGTCGATCGCGCCGTTCTCGGTGCAGAGCATCGGCCAGGCAGCCGCGCTCGCCTCGCTGAGGGCATCTGCCGAAGTCGATGTGCGGGCAAAGGAAGTTGCCGCAGCTCGCGACAAACTGACAGAAGAGCTGCGCGCACTTGGCATCGACGTGCCGACGTCCGACGCCAACTACGTGTGGCTGCCGCTGGGCGACCGTTCCGCAGAGTTTGAAAAGGTGTGCATGGCCAACGGCCTGGCAGTGCGCAACCTGCACACCGGCATTCGTGTGAGCATCGGCCCGGACGAAGCCATGGAACGCTTCATCGCCATCACCCGCGAGTTCCTGGGCAAGTGACCGGTCGATCATGAGCATTGCCGATATTGCCGGCCTGAAGGAAACACTGGGGCGCGCGTTTACGGACGACCCCGATGTTCTGCAGACCTACAGCTTCGACCACGCGCAGTTCAGCACCGCGGGCAAACCCCTGGCGCTCGTGCGCGCGCAGACAGTTGAGGACGTGCAGACCACCGTCCGCTTCGCCCACGAACACGGCGTGCCGATCGTTCCACAGGGCGCACGGACCGGACTGGCCGGAGCGGCCAACGCGATTGACGGCTGCATCCTGCTCAGCCTCGAGCGGATGAACCGTGTGCTGGATGTCAACACCGTCGAACAGACCTGCACCGTCGAACCCGGCATCATCAACGGCGACCTCAAGAGGCACCTCGACAGCTTTGACATGTCCTACCCGCCCGACCCCGGGTCGGTGGCGATCTCGTCGATCGGCGGGAATGTGTCGACCAACGCCGGCGGCATGTGCTGTGTGAAATACGGCGTGACCGCCGACTACGTGCGCAGCCTCAAAGTGGTGCTGCCCGACGGCACGCTCACCACCGTTGGCCGACCCACCAAGAAGGGTGTGGCCGGATACAACCTGCACTCGCTCATCATCGGCGCCGAAGGCACCCTCGGGGTGGTTGTCGAGGTGACGCTCGAGTTGGTGCCGAAACTTCCGCCGCCGCTGACCGCGGTGGCGATCTTCCCGGATTCCGTCAGCGCGGCAGGCGCCGTCACGGACTACATGGGCGCGGGCGGCCGTCCGTCGTTCATGGAGTACATGGACCGGCAGGTGATCGAGTTCGTCAACGCCTACGGCGACTTCGGTCTGCCGGATGGTGCCGGGGCGATTCTGCTGGTGCAGGCTGACGGTGACGGTTCGACGGAATCGGCCGCCGCGGAACTCGAACGGTTCACGGCTGTTGCAAAGGCCGTCGGCGCTGACGACGTCTTCTTTTCAGACGACCCGGCAGACTCCGAGCTGCTGGTTGCTGCGCGCCGCGCTGTTTCTCCCGCAACCCAGAAGTTCACCCACGAACTGGGCGGTGGCGAACTCGTCGACGACATCTGCGTGCCGCGAGCCCGGCTGCGCGATATCTTCGCCCGCCTGGACGAGATCGCGGAACAGTACCCGCAGCTCACCTTTTCCTGCTGTGCTCACGCCGGTGACGGCAACCTTCACCCGACCGTCACGTTCAACGCGCTCGACGACGAACAGGTGCGCCTGGCTGAAGAGGCCTTCGGCGAAATCATGCGGGCCGGCATGGAATGCGGCGGCACCATCACGGGCGAACACGGAGTGGGATCACTCAAAGCCCCCTGGCTGCGCCACGAACTCGACGCGGGCAGCCGCGCAATGCACATGGCCATCAAGACGGCTATTGACCCGAAGAACATCATGAACCCCGGCAAGATGCTTCAGTTCCTCGGCGAAGCCTGAGCCATGCACACTGACAGCGCCTCAGGTGGGGACAGCACTGCGCACGACGGCACCTCCGCCAGCCCGGACCGTGCGGAGGCGAGCTTCGGCTTCACAATCGAGTCCCGCCTCGACCCCGGATCGCGCACCCGCAGCCCCTACTCCCTGGGGCAGGGGAGCGTGCACGGTCGCACCGGCGTGATCCGCACACCGCACGGGGACATTCAGACTCCCGCGTTCATTCCAGTGGGCACAAAGGCCACCGTGAAATCCGTACGGCCCGAAGAGATGCGCGAACTCGGAGCGCAGGCCCTGCTGGCCAACGCCTACCACCTGTACCTGCAGCCGGGTGCTGACCTGGTGGACGAAGCTGGTGGGCTGGCCGCGTTCATGAACTGGCACGGGCCTACCTTCACCGATTCCGGCGGTTTTCAGGTGATGAGCCTGGGTTCGGGGTTCAAAAAGGTCATTTCGATGGAGGCCGCGGCTGACAAGGCTGGGCTCGATGACGATGCGACGGCGGCAGGAAAAGCGCGGCTGAGCTTTGTCGACGATGACGGGGTGAACTTCAAATCCCACCTGGACGGTTCTCTGCACCGCTTCACTCCCGAAATCTCGATGCGGGTCCAGCATCAGCTGGGGGCGGACATCATGTTTGCCTTTGACGAACTGACGACTCTCATGAACTCCCGCGCCTACCAGGAAGAGTCCCTAGAGCGGACACGCCTGTGGGCCATCCGCTGCATCGAAGAGCACAAGAAGCTCACTGCTGAGCGCAGTGCGCCAGGTTTTGCCGGTCTGCCGGGCGGCAAGCCCTATCAGGCGCTTTTCGGCGTCATCCAGGGAGCACAGTACGAAGACCTGCGGCGCAAAGCCTGCCGCGACCTGGGCGCCATGGACTTCGACGGCTACGGAATCGGCGGGGCGCTGGAAAAGGAAAACCTCGGCACGATCGTCGGCTGGTGCAATGACGAACTGCCCGAAGACCGTCCCCGGCACCTGCTGGGGATCTCCGAACCGAACGACATGTTCACCGCGGTGCGGGCAGGTGCTGACACGTTCGACTGCGTGCAGCCGTCGCGCGTAGCCCGCAACGGAGCCGTGTACACCGCCTACGGCCGCTACAACGTCAACAACGCTGCCTCAGAGCGCAACTGGGATCCGATCGAGCTCGGCTGTGAGTGCTACACCTGCCAGAACTATTCACGCGCCTACCTGCGTCACCTGTTCAAGGCCAAGGAGATGCTGTTCTCCACCCTGTGCACCATCCACAACGAGCACTACACGGTGCGGCTGGTGGAGAAAATGCGCGAAGCAATCGCCGATGGCACCTTCGACGAATACGAAGAGGAAACGCTCGGCCGCTTCTACGGCTCCGGCCCCGCTGGGCAGCGCGGCTAGGGCGTGTCTGATAAATGTCGGG
>NZ_KV789355.1:0-1286 GCF_001807555.1 Brevibacterium sp. HMSC08F02
CGGGTTAATGCTCAAAATGTGTGTATGGGTTCGGCGTGTCAGTGGTGTCTGCCGGCCCATCCTTGTTGGATTCCGATGCCGTCTTCGTAGCTGAAAGCGGTGTCGTAGGCGGCTGGCCCGATGAGCTCATCGGTAGGGGCTTGTGGCCTTGTTCTGGGCGGGTTCCAGTGGGCTTCGGTGACGAAGCTCCAGGGGTCGCGGGGGTGTTCGGTGTGCTGGTAGAGCAGCCAGTCGACGCCGCTGCGGGCATGGTCGGCGGTGAGTCCGCGGTGGTGTCTGAGGAAGTCCTTGATTGCTTTGTTCGGACCGCCTTCTAACGGGTTCGTGGTCGCAGCAACAGGTTTCGGTGCGTCGGGATCTAGCCAGGTGAACAGTTCGTTGGCGGCCAGGAGCCCGGTGATCAGTTTGTGTGCGCGTCGGGTTCGAATGTGGGTGTGCCACCATTTCTGGTTCGGATTCGCGTGCGCTGGCCGGGGTGTGTTCTTCCCGGCGTAGGTGCGGTGATTGAGAAACGTCTGCCAGGTCGCTTCCCAGCTGAGGAACGAGGCCGTCCAGGCGGCTGCTTCATCCAGGCTGCTCACGGTGGAAAGGGCCTTGTACAGGGCTAGGAGTTGCTGGTTGGCTGGCAGTTTCGGTGTGCGTGTCAGATGCCGGTGGGCGGCGTTACGGATGTGGAAGAAGCAGCGTTGGATCTTCGTATCCGGCCAGCAGTTCTTCAAAGCCTTCCGCAACGGCCCGTTGCCATCGACGATCGCGTAGGCCGGTGCCGGGATCCGGGCCAGTAGCGCTGTCCAGGAGGCGAGCTTTTCCCGGTCGCACCACTGCCAGTCGATGACATGGCAGCCGGTATGAGCGATGAGGACGCACCAGCCGTTGAAATAGGTGCCATCGAGCATGATCTGGTGATGGATTTCGCCAGTCGGCACGATGGTCGGTGTGACGTTCCAGCACCAAGCCGTTCGGCGTCTAAACGTCGATGCGCTCACGTCGAGCCGGTTGATCCCAGCAGGACCGGACAGCCAGGACAAGAACGCCTGGAACTCAGCGTGCCGGGTGATATCCGGCCGGTGTTGGGTTGTCGAAGCGCCGCAGGATTTGCAGCGCCAGCGCGTCCGTCCAGCGGTGGTCTTACCGTTCTTGACGAGCTTGTTTGCGCATACACCACATCGGGGCTGATTCCTAGAACCGGTCACCCCACATGCTTTCAGAGCATGTACACACCCCTGAAGCCTTACGGACTACTGGCCAAGACCCCTATCCTGTACACACAAAATGAGTATTAACCC
>NZ_KV789356.1:0-40666 GCF_001807555.1 Brevibacterium sp. HMSC08F02
CCACAACCGTGAGCACTTCATCAAAGGTGAAAGTCTGGCGCTCAGCAATTTGAGCGCTCGGCTATCTTAGCCTGAAGTTCATCTGCCTGCAAATCTTTGATCCGCTGCAGTTAATCTTCGTCCGTTCCGGACCGCTTCCGCGTTCCTGGGAACGAGATATAACTCTAGACCGACCGCATTCCGCTTTGCAAGCCGAATTCGAGTGAGGTGCGCCACGCTTCGTGTGCCGCCATCAGGGAAGACACTGCCGCGCCCTCACTTAAGCGGGATCAGCGAGACCTGACCAGTTATTGCGGACATTGCCCACCTCGGCACCCACCTCGTGCCTCTTGATGCGGTCCGGGTCAACACCCTCCAGGAGCCCCTCGAGCAGCTGGCCGGTATCGGCCTTGGAATCAACTGCCGGATTGAGCCACTGCCCTATCTGATCCCGCTCTAAGAAAAGGGGCATGCGGTGATGCACCTGCTCCAGATGCCCACGCGCGGGCAGGGTCAACATGGTTGTCGAAACCAACCACCCGTCAAGCACGGACGGATCTGCCTCTGACTGATCAACCTGCTCCGGCGGCTGCTGGCGCAGTTCAAATAGGCCCGCCATGAAAATCCAGTCATCACCATCGGCGTGCATATACCAGGGCTGTTTGCCGGATTCGGTCTTTTCCCATTCGTAGTAGCCGTTGACGGCAACCGCACAGCGCCTAGATGTGAAGGCCGACCGGAACATGGGTTTGGAGTCAACGGTTTCCGACCGGGCATTGAATGCGCGGAAGCCGATCTTGTCGTCTTTAGCCCACCCTGGAACCAGCCCCCAGCGGGCCGCCTCCAGCCGCCGCGTCAGCTGCCCGTCCGCATCGACCCGGTCAAGGATGACCGGCAGGGGCGAGCCGGGAGGCACGTTGTAGCTTTCGGGCACGTTCCAGCGGAACGAGTCGACTTCAAGCTCATCAACCAACGACGCCGGATCCACCGCCATATTCACGCGACCACACATACGGCCATCATCGCACTGCTTATATCTAGGCGCATTGACCTGCTTATGACATGGCGCAGCGGCCCGCCCGTAGACGCGGATGTGCGCTCGACCACACAAGCACCATAGACTCAGCCCGACTATGGCTGAGAACTTCGACCCGATCCGGGAAGCACGGCGCCAGTGGGAAGCCCACGGCTACGCCGGGGCGGCTGACGGCATGACGCTGACCACCAGCATCATGCGCTCCCAACAGCTGCTCATGGCTCGCATCGACCGTGCCCTGCGGCCGTTGAAACTGACTTTCGCCCGGTACGAACTCCTGACTCTTCTGCGCTTCAGCAGCCACGGAGAGCTTCCGATGTCCGTCGTCTCTCGCCGCTTGCAGGTTCACCCGACCTCGACGACGAACGCAGTGGACCGGTTGGAGCGAGTGGGACTCGTCAAACGCACCCCGCACCCGGACGACGGCCGGTCGACGATTGTGCAGCTGACCAAGGCTGGCCGTGAACTCTCGCTCGCTGCAACAGACGCGCTGAACCGCGAAGTGTTCACCCACCCGGGCATTGAGGGCGAGCGCATGGACCAGCTGCTCCAGCTGCTGGCCGAGCACCGCGCAGCACTGGCCGAAGACTGAGCACTCCCCCGCCCGCACCTCCCTCGCCTCTCCCCGCGCCCGGCCCCGCAAGCGGCACCTCGGCCTTCCCGCGCACCCCAACCCTCCCGGGACCTCGTGCACCGAATGTTCACTCCCCCGGCAGATGCCCAACACCGGTGCGTGTGACGAAAAGGTGTGACACCGGCTACACTGGCGGCGACTTTGTTTGACGTCCTACTAAATCTTGGAGGCAACAACATGGCACGCAGCACTGCGGCTTCTCTGCCCTTTGGGCTGAGCGATGACCAGCTCGAACTTGCAAACATGTGCCGCGAGTTCGCAGACGAACAGCTGGCACCGCACGCTCTCGAATGGGATGCCAATTCGCACTTCCCCGTCGACGTCATCAAGTCGACCGCGGACCTGGGTATGGGCGGCATCTACATTGCCGAAGACAAGGGCGGTTCCGGCCTGGGCCGTATGGACGCGGCTCTCATCTTCGAAAACCTGTCGACCGGCTGCCCCGCGGTTGCTTCGTACATCTCGATTCACAACATGGTCGCCTCGGTCATCGAACGATTCGGCAACGAAGACCAGCACGAGCGCTACCTGTCGAAGCTCGTGACCTTCGAAAACCTTGCCAGCTACTGCCTGACCGAACCGAACGCCGGTTCCGACGCGGCCGGTCTGCGCACCTCGGCCCGTCGCGACGGCGACCACTACATCCTCAACGGCGTCAAGCAGTTCATTTCCGGTGCCGGCGCATCCGACATCTACCTGGTCATGGCACGCACCGGCCAGGACGGCGCCCGCGGAATCTCAGCCTTCATCCTGGAGAAGGGCATGGAGGGTCTGGACTTCGGACCCGACGAAATCAAGATGGGCTGGCACGCACAGCCCACCCGCCAGGTCATCATGGAAAACGTTCGCGTTCCCGTGGAAAACCTGGTCGGCGAGGAAGGTGAAGGCTTCAAGGCCGCTATGAGCGGTCTGGACGGCGGTCGCCTCAACATCGGCGCCGCATCGCTCGGCGGTGGCCAGTCGGCACTGGAAAAGGCCGTGCAGTACTTGGGTGAACGCCAGGCATTCGGCCAGGACCTCAATCAGTTCCAGGCACTGCGCTTTGAAGTCGCCCAGATGCAGGCCGACCTCGAAGCCGCCCGTTCGCTCCTGTGGCGCGCCGCCCAGGCCTACGACGCGAAGCACGAAAACACGACCCTGCTGTCGGCGATGGCCAAGCTCAAGGCCACCGACACCGGCTTTGATGTTGCCAACCGCGCCCTCCAGCTGTTCGGCGGCTACGGCTACTTGCACGAGTACGGTGTGGAGAAGCTGGTCCGCGACCTGCGCGTACACCAGATCCTTGAAGGCACGAACGAAATCATGCGCGTCATCATTTCGCGCAAGAGCACAGGAGTTGCATAAGTTGACTGAAGAAACCCCCGTCGTCCTCAGCGCCGAAGGCGGCCTGGGACACATTGAACTGAACAAGCCGCGTGCAATCAACGCGCTCAACCAGGAAATGGTCGACATCGTCAACGAGGCCCTGGCCAAGTGGCAGGACGACGATTCGGTCAAGGCTGTGCTCGTCACCGGTCGCGGCGAGCGCGGCCTGTGCGCCGGCGGTGACATCAAGGCCATCCACGCTTCCCTGCTCGACGGCACCGACGCGAACCTGCAGTTCTTCGGCGAAGAGTACGTGATGAACGACCGGATCGCCCGCTTCCCCAAGCCCTATGTGGCGTTCATGAACGGCATCACGATGGGCGGCGGCGTTGGCATTTCGGTGCACGGTTCGCACCGCGTTGTCACCGACAGCACCAAGATCGGCATGCCGGAGACCACCATCGGTCTGTTCCCGGACGTCGGCGGCACCTACCTGCTGGCGCAGGCGCCCGGTGCGGTCGGCATGTACCTGGGCCTGACCGGTCTGCCGGTCGGCGCGGGGGCCGCACTTGCCGCCGGTCTTGCTGACTACTACATCGAAGACGCCAAGCTCGATGAGGTCGCAGCCGAACTGGCCAAGCGTCCGGCAGAAGCCGAGGCCGTTCTCAAGCAGTTCTCCTCGGAAGCTCCGGCTGATGAACTCGCCGAGCACCGCGAAGCTATCGACCACGCATTCTCTGCCGGTTCGGTCGAGGAAATCCTCGAGCGCCTGCGCTCCCTTGGCACCGAATGGGGCGCCAAGACGGCTGACCTCATCGAAACGAAGTCGCCGCTGAGCCTGAAGGTGACGTTCGAATCGATCCGCACCGCCGGCGACATGAGCCTCGAAGAGGTCCTGGAGCGCGACCTGCGCACCGGCATCAACCTCGGCAAGCACAACGACCTGGCCGAGGGCATCCGCGCCCAGGTCATCGACAAGGACCGCAACCCGCAGTGGAAGCCGGCCACCCTGGAGGAAGTCACCAGCGAACTCGTCCAGGAAGTCCTGACAGAACCCGCAGCACGAAAGGTTTTCCAGTGACCCAGTACGAAACCATCAAGGTCGACATTTCGGACAAGATCGGCACCATCACCCTGGCTCCGGGGCCCATGAACCCGCTGAGCTCGCAGGTCATGAAGGACGTCACGGCAGCTCTTGCTGAATTCGACACCTCTGACGATGTCCGCGCAATCATCATCACCGGTGACGGCGACAAGGCATTCGCAGCCGGCGCTGACATCAAGGAAATGGCTTCGCTCGAATTCGCCGAGGCCTACCGCGAAGACTTCTTCGTCGGCTGGAACCGCCTGCGTGAGGTCCGCAAGCCGATCATTGCAGCCGTCAACGGCTACGCCCTGGGCGGCGGATGCGAACTGGCGATGATGTGTGACTTCATCATCGCCTCGGACCGCGCTCAGTTCGGCCAGCCGGAGATCAACCTCGGCGTTCTGCCGGGCATGGGCGGATCGCAGCGTCTGACCCGCGCGATCGGCAAGGCCAAGGCCATGGACCTGTGCCTGACCGGCCGTTTCATCAAGGCTGACGAAGCCCTCGAATCGAACCTCGTGGCTCGCGTTGTGCCGCATGACGAACTCATGGACACGGCCCGCGAAGCAGCTGGTGTCATCGCATCGAAGTCGCTTATTGCTTCGGCCATGGTGAAGGAGGCCGTCAACGCGGCATTCGAAACCACGCTCGACCAGGGCCTGGTGTACGAGCGTCGTCTGTTCCACTCCTCGCTGGCCACAGAAGACCAGAAGGAAGGCATGGGCGCTTTCGTTGAGAAGCGCAAGCCCGAATTCAAGGACCGCTGAGAAACGGAGCACAAACCGGCACCCCAGCCGGTCCCGGCTGTCCCCAAACTTGCTGATCAGCTCACCTTGACCAGCATGCGAACGCCCCGCCCACCGGCGGGGCGTTCGTCGTCTAAAGTGATGTCGGACACTCAGACCGAAGGAGCTTCATGACTGTCGAACGCACCGAACTTCCCGAACAGCTGCGCGCTGATCTGCGCCTGCCGATTGTGGCATCCCCCATGTTCATCGCGTCGGGCCCCGAGCTCGTCAAGGCCCAGTGTCAGGCGGGAATCATCGGCTCTTTCCCCACTCTCAACGCCCGCCCGCAGGAGGCGCTGTCGGACTGGTTTGACGAGATCCGCGAATCGAATGCCGAGTTCGCCAAGAACAATCCCGGCACGCCCGTGGGCCCGTTTGCCGCGAACCTCATCGTGCACCGTTCCAATGACCGCATTGAGCACGACCTCGGCGTTGTTGTGGACCACAAGGTGCCGATTGTCATCACTTCACTCGGTGCGCGCGAAGACGTCTACGAGGCCGTCCATTCCTATGGCGGCATTGTGCTGCACGATGTCATCAACAACCGCTTTGCCCACAAGGCCATTGAGAAGGGCGCGGACGGCCTGGTTGCCGTTTCCGCCGGAGCTGGCGGGCACGCCGGTGCGCTGTCGCCGTTTGCGCTCATCCGTGAGATCCGCGAATGGTTCGGCGGTCCTCTGCTGCTGTCGGGAAGCATCGCCCACGGCACTTCGGTGCTGGCCGCACAGGCTGCCGGGGCGGATTTCGCCTATGTCGGTTCGGCGTTTTTGGCCAGCCCCGAAGCGAATGTCGTTGAGGGCTACCGCGACATGATTGTGGATTCCGGCGCCAGCGATGTTGTGTACTCGAACCTGTTCACGGGAGTGCACGGCAACTATCTGCGCGGTTCGATTGAGGCGGCAGGCATGGATCCGGACAATCTGCCCGAATCCGATCCTTCGAAGATGAACTTCGGCAGCGGTGGGTCGTCGAAGTCGAAGGCGTGGAAGGACATTTGGGGCTCCGGTCAGGGCATCGGCGCGGTGCGCGAAAAGCTGCCGGTCGCCTCGCTCGTGGACCGTCTGGAAGGCGAGTACCGGGCTGCCGTCGAGGATCTGCGCGGTCGGATCTTCTGAGGCTCCGCTGTGCGGAGCCTCCTTTCCCACCCGTACGAGGTGGAGGTCGGCAGATCTGTCCCTTCCACCTCGGCGGGGGTACGGTGAGCGTATGAAGATTGCGCTTGCACAGATCAATACGACTCCTGGTGTTTCGGCCAATGTGAGCAAGGTCGAAGACTATGTGCGTTCGGCCGCTGAGGCCGGAGCTGTCCTGGTGCAGTTTCCGGAGGCGACGATGCGGTCGTTCGGCCCGGGACTGCGTGAGGACACCCGGCAGCACGCTGAGGCGTGGCAGGAGCGGATGCAGGTGCTTGCGGATGAGCACGGGCTGACGATTGTCGCCGGTGAGTTCTTGGCACACGGGGATCGTGTGGTCAATCAGCTGGCGGTCTACTCCCCCGCTGGCGGGCGCGTGGCGTACGAAAAGATCCACCTGTACGACGCTTTTGGGTTCCGTGAGTCCGACACGGTGGAACCCGGTAATGACATTGTCACGGTCGACGTGGAAGGTGTGACGGTCGGTCTTGCCATCTGCTACGACATTCGCTTCCCGAAGCTGTTTGCGGAGCTTTCCCGCGCGGGTGCGCAGTTGGCGCTGGTGTCCGCATCCTGGGGTGCGGGCCCGGGCAAGCTCTACCAGTGGGATCTGCTGGCGCGGGTGCGCGCGCTGGATTCCAACATGATCGTCTCTGCCGTTGACCAGGCTGATCCGACGGTTTCGGGTGTCGAGGTGCCGGCTGACGCCCCGACGGGTGTGGGCGGTTCGCTGGTTGTCGACCCGTTTGGCGCACCGATCGCGCAGGAAGACGGGCAGGGTGAGCAGCTGATCGTTACAGACATTGACTTCGGCGTGATCGACAAGGCCAAGAGCGCACTGCCAGTCCTCGAAAACGCACGACTGGGCTACTGAGCGAAGCCTGGGCTGCTCAGCCCAGTTCTGAGCAGGGGCACTGAGCGGGCCGCGTCCCACTGCGTAAGCGAGCGTGATCTGCGCGCTGGATTTTCAGCCCGTGTTCGCCTTGAGCCGGTTAGATTAGAAGTGACGGCAGAACGCCGTCATGACGCTAACCGCCCGCAGCTGACTGGGCGGAGGAAGGCAGAGACCATGACCCGCACCTATGTTGTCACCGGTTCGGCTTCGGGTATCGGTGCCACGACCGCCAAGATTCTGCGTGAACGCGGTGACCGCGTTGTCGGAATCGACCTGAAGAACGCTGATGTTGAAGCTGACCTGTCCACCCGGGAGGGCCGTTCGCAGGCTGTCGCTTCCGCTGTTGAACTTGCCGGCGGGACAGTTGACGCTGTCATCGCCTGCGCTGGTATTTCCGCGCCCATTCCGAAGACTGTGTCGGTGAACTACTTCGGCGTGGTTGAGCTTCTTGAGGCTTTGCTGCCTGCCTTGAAGAAGTCGGAGGCCCCGCGGGTTGCCGTTGTGTCGTCAATGGCGTCGCTGCAGCCGAATGACCCTGCACTGGTCGAGGCGATGCTCGCAGGGGACGAAGCCAAGGCTCTTGAGATCGCTGAAGGCCACGTGTCGGATGATCCGATGACCGGCTACGTTTCCTACCCGTCGTCTAAGCGCGCGCTGTCGCGCTGGGTGCGCCGCGTTTCGATTTCTGACGAATGGGCTGGCGCCGGCATCCCGGTCAACGCGATTGCCCCGGGTACCGTGCTGACCCCCATGACGGAAGAGCTTCTGTCCACACCGGAAATGACGGCCTATGTTGACCAGCAGGTTCCCATGCCGCTGAACTACCACCAGCCGCCGGAATCCGTGGCTGATGCACTCATCTGGATCACGGAACCGGCCAACACCCACATGGCCGGTCAGACCATCTACGTTGACGGCGGTGCCGAGGTTTCGCTGCGCGGCGAAGACGTGTGGGCCTGGAACGACTGAAGGCGCTTAAGCCCAGAACTCAAAGCAGGAGGATATGGAGCAGCACTCTCGCGAGAGCGATCAGGCGTACACAGGGGATGCCGGTCACGACGACGAGCACACACCGGTTGCGCCCAGCAACCGGGATAAGCCGGCGAAGAAGAAGCGCAAGGGCATCAATGGCAATGTTCTTATTGCCTTTGTTCTAGTGGTCGTCGGTTTGGGGGTGCTGCTCTATCCTGTTGCGGCCACCCAGTGGAACAATTTTCAGCAGCGCCGCGCAGCTGATGAGTATTCGCAGTTGGAAAAGAAGGCTCCTCCCGAGGCTCTGAACACGGCGTGGGAGGACGCGCACGCTTACAACGCAGACTTGGGTCAGATCAGCGTTCAAGATGCGTGGACAACTTCGGATGACGAAGATTCACCCGAGTACAAGCGCTATGAAGAGTACCTGTCGGTGCTGTCGGAAACGGATGCTCTGGGCAGGGTCGTCATTCCGTCTATCAATTCTGATCTGCCGATCTACCACGGGACGTCGGAAAAGGCCCTCACCCGAGGTGCCGGTCACCTGTACGGGACGGACTTCCCTGTGGGCGGCAAGGGTAAGGGCGAGGGGCGGCATTCTGCTCTGTCGGCTCACACGGGCCTGCAGGATGCGACGATGTGGGACAACCTCGAAAAGGTGCAGAAGGGCGATGCTTTCTACATTGCGGTCAGCGGTAAGAAGCTGAAGTACGAGGTTGACGATATTCAGGTTGTTGAGCCTTCTGACACCAGTTCCATCAGGAGGGAAGAGGGCAAAGACCTGGTAACCCTCATCACCTGCACGCCGTATGGCATCAACACGCACCGTCTGCTGGTAACTGGACATCGGGTTCCTATGGATCCCAGTGACGATTCTGTGTTTGACGGTTCCGGCATGCAGTGGCAGTGGTGGATGTGGGCAATCCTCGTAGCGGCCGCGGTAATTGTTCTGATGCTGATCTACTGGTGGCGCAAATCAACAAAGGCTGCCAAGGACTGAACTGATTCAGCTGAACGCTGAGGCCCGCACCCCTATTGGGGTGCGGGCCTCAATCGTTGTCGGCGTGCGATTTATATTGCCTCGGTGCTGACCGCCAGGTTTGTGGCTAAGCCTCAGGCGCGCCTGCGATACATGAGCAGGGCACCTGCCGCAGCGATGGCCATACCGCCTGCGGCCCACCATGCCACGCCGTTGCCGCCGGTCTTGGGCAGCTCACCGGATTTGGTGTCAGCAACCGTCAGGATCATCGCCTCACCAGTACCGCTTGTTGTGATCAGGCCGTTGCTCGTGCCATCCGAAATCGTGTACTTCTTGGTGTTCTGATCCATTGCGATTTCGAACTTGACCGGGTGCGGCAGCAGGTTCAGTCCCTTCGGCGCTTTGGTCTCCACGAGGAAGAACGTACCTGTTGTCTTCACCTCGATAGATTCCTGACCGGGCGTGATGGTGTACAGCGGCTTACCAGCGCTGTAGTCGGGCTTGCCGTCCTTAGCCGGATAGATCTCAAAGGTCGCACCGCCCAGTCCAGGCATATCTGTGATCTTGCCGTCCACGTACTGTGCCTTTTTGAAGGTCAGTTTTCCAGGCTGTGTTTCCGGTGCCTTGTAGTTGTCAACCACGCAGGACACGCGTGAAAGCACCTTGTCTTTCTCGTTCATTCGCACTTTAAAGCCGAACTCGCCATCATTTTGAACACCAAGTGGCGCGGTTTTGCCATCGCGGGTTTCCTGACAGACGGCGTTCTTGCCGTCGCGTTGGTACAGCGAGTAGCCTTCCTTCTGCGTTTCGGTAAGCGTGAGATCCTGCGCCGTTTCACTCTGGATTCCCCAGCGTGCGGTGCCCTTGTCCTCTTCCCTCCAAGAGGTGACTTTGCGCCACTGGGTGACGAGTGAACCATTTCCGGGATCAATGACCTTTTGGCCGTTAGCGGACAGAGTGAATTCCCAGCCTGGCTCACCGTCGGAGAGAACCTTGCCGTTCTCATCGACGATGCGCTTCTTGACGATCACTTCGCCGTTGCATTTCTTGGAGAGGTCCTGGGCGATCGACTTCATCTGCGCAGCCAGACCACTGTAGTTAGTGATTCGAACAGTATCGCCTGTGCCCGAGATGTCTTCACCCATCGTCTTGACGTCACGTGTACCGTAGGTCCACCTAGACATGTTGGAAGTGACCGTCTCCTGCCTCCCATTGGGTAGACGCTCAAACACCTGCAGGGTCTGATTACCAGCCCCGTCATATGCCATTTTCAGATTCACCAAAGTATCGGTGCCGATGTAATTGGCGTGTATAGCCTTCGGGTGGTCACTTCGAATTTTGTAGTACAAACCTGGAGCTTGCCCCGGATCTGCTTGCCAGCCAATGCGTTTGGCGTCTTTGAGCACTAGATCATTCGTCACAACAGGGCGTTGGCTGGTTCGTCCACCAAGTGTCAGGTCGACCATGAGCGGGACCACGCGGGTGCCTTGTTTTTTGAGTTCATTCGCTGCGTCAATTGCATCGTTGAGTGCACTTGCCTGAACAAACTCTCCACCGATTCCTTTGCTCTGGATCGTGGACGATGTTGTGGGCATACCGTCGGTAATGAAGTACACCACGTCATAGTTCCCAGCTTTGACCTGCTGCAAACCTGCTTGCCAGTTCGTCGCACTGTTGTTCTCGTTATAAGCCCAATTGTCGACGACACGTTTTGCCTGGTTGACTCCAGCCGTTGTCTGCATGGAAATGTAGGGCGGGTTATTGCCAGCGGTCGATCCTGCGTTATTCGCTGGAGCGGTGCTCGCGAAATTGTAGATACCGAGTTCAGCGGGAGTGCCTGCGAGAGCATCGATGAAGGCATTTGTAGCTTTTTTCGACTCTTCGAAACCGTTCGCATTATCAGCGTAGTTCAACGACGTCGACAGGTCAGCGACGACCGCAATGCGCAGGCCACAAGTCATAGGGACAGAAGGATTCGCAACGCGCCCGTGAACCCATTTCGCCCCGTCTGGCGGGGAAATGATGGGCGGGTCAGTGGGATCTGCAGACTTTGTGCCGTATGCGTCCAGCTCAACTTCCAGGTTCTTGTTCTGGGCGAGGTTATTGGTGAATGTGAACACTGCGTCTTTGGGCAGAACTGCCGAGTCGACCTGTTTGCCGTTCTTCATCGGCACAACGTCCATGGTGATGTAGCCGTTGCCGATTTTGACGTTGCGCTTCTGCAGCGTCACGCCGTCTTCAATCTTGTCGACGGTCAGCTGGTAGTGCTGCGGGTCGAGGAACGTGGCGTCAGTTTTGATGCGCACCGTGAGGTAGTTCAGCTTTGCATCCTCACCGACTTTTGCCGTGAAGACGTTCGGCGTACCTGAGTTGACTGGGTCGCCCTGCAGCGAGAACCCGTGTCCTGTGGCTTTGAAGGTGCGTCCCTCTGGCGGTAGCGTCGGTTGGTCACCCGAACAGTTCTTCACCTCACCACTCATGTCGAACGACCATTCAGTTTTAGCGCCAGAAGCAATCCGGTAGCCAGGTTGTGCCTTGGCCGTGACCTTGACGGTGGCAGGCTTTGTCCCTTCGAAGAAATGCTGCCCGGCAGATTTCTCCTGGTCCTCGATGTAGTAGTCAACGCCCTGTGTGCCAGGAATGTTGATGTAGCCCTTCTCCACACACTGTGAGGCGGTGGCAGGGTCGACAGCCGTCGGAGCTGCCGGCGTCACAGTCGTCGGGTCCGGCGTGGGGTCCGGATCAGTCGGAGGCGGAGTGGTACCGGATGGCGTTCCACGCAGTGCAACGGAGACCGATCCAGTCACTCTTGGCTCATTGAACGTAGGGGTTATCTGGATCTTGTCGCCTTTTTTCACCGCCATGTTGAGACCGCTGTGGGTAACCTTAAAAGGCGCCTTTGTCGAATCGTTAATCTTAGGAGCGAGTCTGTTCCCATTAACAATGAGCTCGTAGCCTCGAACCCAGTTGCTGCCACCGAACGACAAATCCAGGTCAGTCAGCTTGGCGTCATCTTCAACAGTGAATTCGAACGGCGGAAAATACTGTCGAGTATTCAGCTTATTGAATTCGCGCTTATCCGGGCTGACCGGGATGTTCTGCGTCTGCGCCTGTGCGGGCGTGGGGCCTGGAATGACTGCGAGTCCGTTGGCGATGAGCGCTGCCAGCACTGCGAACACGGCGAGCACCCGCATGATCGTGTGCTGTTCTTTCGACAGGCGGAATGGAAGTGTGTGCCTCATTTCTTCCCACCTTCTGACTTTCTTCTGCTGGCAACGATGATGGTGAAACCGGCGCCGATGAGAACGGCGGCAATGATGACGATGATGGTGACCTGGGCACCCGTAACGGGCATCGACTGGTCGTGCCCCTGCGGGGTCTTCGGTTTTTCCGGTGTATCCACAACAGGCGGTGTTGGCGGAGGTTCATTGCCCGGAGGTGGGCCCTGGGGTGATCGTGATTTGGCGACGATGACGCCTTCAACCGGTGAATCGCCCTGCGGTCCGCTGTGGAATGGGACTGCTACAAGGAACGAGTTGATTTCGCGGTAGCTGTCATTCGGCGCCGATGAGCTGGCCAGGTAGATGCCCTTCGGCAGGTTTGCGAACTTCGCGGATCCTGCAGCGTTCGTGACCTTGCTGATCGAGCGGTCTTTCGGCCATGCGGAAATGTCATCGACCGAGGCGGATTCGACCCGCTTCATGTCGGATGAGTTCTCGGCTGAAATGCCTTCCAGCCGTTCAAGTTCAATGGTGACACCGGAAACCTTGCCGGCGGCCGGCGAGTGGTCGTCTTCGGGGTTGCCGGGGCTGATGGTGATGGTGACGATGTCAGTGCCCGGGGTGTTCTTCCCGCCGTTTGGACTCGCCTGCCCAACAATTTTGGCGGCATATGCGGGGCTGGCACCCGCAAAACCAAGAGCACAGAGCATGGCGCATACGGCCAGCAGCACCGCTGCCGTTCTGCCCCATGACACTGCGTGTCGTTTCATAGTCATCTGTTCACCAAAATCAGTTGTTGTCATCCGACTGCTTCTCCGCGTCGGAAGACAGTCCCTTGCTTTTGTTGTTCGCGCTGGCTGTTGCTTTGCTGAGCTTGTGCTGTCGGCGCGCCCACCATGCGAAGCCAAGGCCGATGACCAGTACGGCTGCCATGAGCGCGTACATCCACCACTGCCATCCGCCGCTGTGGTTCTGATCGAACACGCCTTCGTCCACTGGTTCCAGGGGAACCTGGTGGCCGCGCACCAGGAGTCGGTGCGTGTTCACTCCGTAGGGCGTGCACGTGATCAGCGTGATGTAGTCGCCGCTTTCGTCCGGCCTCAGATCTTCGGTTTGGTCGGGAAGGACCACCTTGATCTGATCGATTTCGTACTTGAGCTTGTGGCCTGAGACCTGCACGTAGAAGGCGTCGCCCTCTTCGGCTTTGCTGAGGTTGTCGAACATCGTGGCGTTCGACAGTCCCGTGTGCCCGGTGATGACCGAATGGGTTCCTCTGCCGCCGACGGGAAGGTCAGACCCGTACAGGTGCCCCAGTCCCCTCTGCAGAACATCGTCCGAAGTTCCGTGGTAGATGGGCAGATCCACGCCGATCTTTGGGAAGATGAACCGGGCCATGGCATCGTTCTCACTCAGCTGGTCCAGATACTCTGCGTACTCGGGGTTATCGGAGTCGATGTCGTTGAGCCACGGGTCGAGAATCGGGCCGGAAGCACGCTGTTCGTTGTATTCGTGTGCTTTGTCCCACTGCGTGTTCTTGACTTCCTGAGGAGTGTCTTTGTCCAGCTGCGCATATTCTTTGGCAGCCTTCGACGCTCCGTAGTTGTTCCATGCGGTGGAGACAACCGGGTACATCATCACGAGCAAACCGAGGATCACCACGATGGCCGGCAGCATCAGTCTGTTCTTCTTCGCCTTGCCGTACTGGCCGTTCGTGACGGTTCGCTTCAAAGTTGATGTGGGGTTGCTCTCCACCGCATGGCTCCCAGGTCTGTATCACTGAGTGGGTTTGTGTGGGGCAGTGCGCAGTGTCTGTTCACTGCCCCACCGTCCAGAGCCCAGTGGGCTCATGGATTTCCCTGGGTCTTACTCGGCCTGTGCCTGCTTGGCGTTGCGGCGAGCGAACCACACACCGGCAGCGGCGATCAGGGCACCGAGAGCACCGAGGAGGCCGACACCCGCACCACCGGTCATCGGCAGGTTCGGGGTGTCCTGCTTGATGTTGTCGATTTCAGACACGAGGGTGACCTTGTCATCACCCTTGAGCTCGCCAGTCTTCGCGATGTTGTCACGGGTGAAGTCGATCTCGGTGACGTTGTTTTCAGGCAGAACGTAGCCAGCAGGTGCCTTGGTTTCCTTCAGGCAGAACTTCTTGGTCGCCGGAGCTTCCTTGTTGTCTTCGAAGTCCGTGACGTGCAGACCGTCAATGCTGAAGGTTCCGTCAGCACCGGTGGTCCACTTGGAAACGTTCTTTACGGTCACCTTTGCGCCAAGCTTAGAGGCCGAGGTGCACTGGTAGAGCTCGAATTCAGCACCTTCGAGGACCTTGCCGGTTTCCTTGCCGTCCTTCTTCACGACCTTGAGCTTGCCGTGGTAGGTGACAACCTCGTTGGTCTTGTTCTTGACTTCGTTGCCGGTGTTCGGGTTGTTGAAGATGACGTCAGCCTGGTTCTTCAGTTCCGTGGTGTCGCCGACTTCCTTGCGCTTCGTTTCGAAGGTCAGCGAAAGCTTGTCACCGGACTTCACTTTGGCAAGACCCTGTTCGGTCAGCGTGACGACAAGCTTGTTGCCGTTTTCAGCGGGGTTGTTGACGGTGTAGTCGCCTTTACCGAGAGCGGTGTTACCGGCCTTGACCTCGGTCACCTTCTGGAAGTCGAGGCGCTTGTCCAGCTGGTCCTCAAAGCGGAAGGCGGTCAGGCTCTTGCCTTCACCCCAGGTGGGAGCATCGGCGTTGATGGTGTAGGTGTAGGCGTCCTGGATGTGTTTGTCGGCGTCCTTGACAGTCTTTTCAGTCTTGGTTTCGGAGTTCTTGGGGTACGCGATGACGTCGTAGTTCCACGCGTCCGAGGCTTCGTTCACCATGGGGATCGAAACGATGAAAGGAGCGCCGGCAACGATTCCGTCCGGAGCGTTGGTTTCTTCAACCAGGTAGATGCCCAGCGGCAGGTCCGAGAACTTGGCTGCGCCTTCGCCCTCGGTTTTCTTCTCGAAGGTCGTTTCGCTCTTGTCAGCGTCCTTCACGTCAGCCGCAGTCTTCGGGAACTTGGTCCAGTCGCCCTTTTCAAGGTCGAAGTTCAGCTTGGTGATCTTGAAGGTCACACCGTTAAGTGCCTCACCTGGCACATTCTGCATTTCTTTACCGGTGGCGGCGTTGTTGGATTCAGCGCCCTTCTTCTTGTAGAGGGTCAGCGAACCCTTCTTGGAGAAGTCGATATTGCCCTTCTGCACCTGAGGAGCGGGCTGCGCGAGGACGGCCGGAGCGGAAACACCCATCGAGAGTCCGAGAACAGCCGCGACTGAGGCCGCGCATACGGCCTTAGAGAACGTAGTCATGGATTCAATTCCTTTGCATCAGTGAAGGCCGGAGCCTCAGCATTATTCGTGCGATTCACATGGATGCTGACACTCGGGCCTGCGTCCAGAACTGCTGCGGAGGCCCATGGGGGGCTTTCCGCCGAACGCTTCAGCCTGTCGCTCGTGATGCCTTCTGGCATTCACATGCCCCAGCCGATTCGTGTGCATCCGGTGGGAGCCGGATGCACACATTTCGCGTTCTGTGAAACCGCTTAGAAATAAATTAGCAAAACTGCATAGGAAATATTAGTTCAACTTTGTATTACTGTTTTTGTTCATCGGTCTGAGTGGCGGGGTCGAGCAGCCGGACCCCTGTAACAGCACCGCGTTGCTCGCCGGCTGTTCCTCCTGCTTACTCCGCGTCACATAGCGGAAGTCACACTTTGCGCCTCACCTTTCGAGCGTGTTACCGCCTATCACCGGCACCCATCGAACACATGAAAATGCCCGTGAAACCCGCAAGCGTTCGCGTCCGAGCGCCCGGAATGCGGCTGCAAGGTACTTCCGGCTCCCCGTTTGGTGCCCGGCGCTATGCGTGCAGAGAGTCAGCAGAACGCGGGCAGAGTGTGGGCACAAACCGAAGCCCAGGGCACAAAAAAGCAGCGGCCCGGAACTGTTCTCACAGTTCCGGGCCGCTGCTGTTCGCGCTGAGGCGGAGGGCTTAGAAGTCCCAGTCGTCGTCTTCGGTGGATTCGGCCTTGCCGATGACGTAGCTGGAGCCGCTGCCCGAGAAGAAGTCGTGGTTTTCGTCCGCGTTCGGGTTGAGCGAGGACAGAATAGCCGGGTTCACATCCGTGACTTCCGCCGGGAACATAGCCTCATAGCCGAGGTTCATGAGCGCCTTGTTCGCGTTGTAGTTGAGGAACTTCTTGACGTCCTCTGCCAGGCCCACCCGGTCATAGATCAGGTGGGTGTAGGCAACTTCGTTTTCGTACAGGTCGAACAGAACTTCGTAGGTGAAGTCCTTGAGCTCCTGACGGCGCTGTTCGGATTCGTTCTTGAGGTTCTGCTGGTACTTGTACCCGATGTAGTAGCCGTGCACGGCCTCGTCGCGAATGATCAGCCGAATGAGGTCGGCCGTGTTCGTCAGCTTGGCGCGTGACGACCAGTACAGAGGCAGGTAGAAGCCCGAGTAGAACATGAACGATTCCAACAGGGTGGAAGCGATCTTGCGCTTCTGCGGGTCGTCCCCGTGGTACAGGTCGGTGACGACCTTCGCCTTCTTCTGCAGGGTGGGCTCTTCCTTTGCCCAGCGGAACACTTCGTCAATCTGACGGGTGCTCGACAGGGTCGAGAAGATCGACGAATACGACTTCGCGTGCACCGACTCCATGAAGCAGATGTTGGTGTACACGGCCTCTTCGTGCGGAGTCAGCGCATCCGGCAGCAGCGACACTGCGCCGATGGTGCCCTGAATGGTGTCCAGCAGGGTCAGCCCCGCAAACACCTGCATGGTCATCCACTTTTCGTCGTCGCTGAGCGTGGCCCACGACTGGGTATCATTGGACAGCGGAACCTTTTCCGGCAGCCAGAAATTCGATGTGAGTCGATCCCACACCTCGAGGTCGATGTCGTCCTCGATGCGGTTCCAGTTGATCGCTTCGGCCCGGTCGGTCAGCCCGAAGTCACGTGTCTGTGTCACTGTTATCCCCTTCTGTTCCCCTACAGCTGATCACAGCATGCAGGAAACGCAGCCTTCGACTTCCGTGCCGGTCAGCGCCATCTGGCGGATACGGCTGTAGTAGACCGTCTTGATGCCCTTGGTCCAGGCGTAGATCTGGGCCTTGTTGACATCGCGGGTGGTGGCGGTGTCCTTGAAGAACAGCGTCAGCGACAGGCCCTGGTCCACGTGCTGGGTGGCCTCAGCGTATGTGTCGATGATCTTCTCTGGACCGATTTCGTAGGCATCCTGGAAGTACTCCAGGTTGTCGTTCGTCATGTGCGGTGCCGGGTAGTACACGCGGCCGATCTTGCCTTCCTTGCGGATTTCCACCGGAGCGGCAATCGGGTGAATCGACGAGGTCGAGTTGTTGATGTAGGAAATCGAGCCCGTGGGCGGCACAGCCTGCAGGTTCTGGTTGTAGATGCCGTGCTTGGCGACTTCGTCGCGCAGCTTGGCCCAGTCGTCCTGCGTGGGAATGTGCACACCGGCTTCTTCGAAGATCTGCGCCACACGCTCGGTGCGGGGCTTCCATTCCTGTTCGGTGTACTTGTCGAAGTACTCACCGGATGCGTACTTCGAGTCTTCGAAGCCTTCGAAGGTGCGGCCGCGTTCCTTGGCAATCTCCATGGATGCGCGCACCGCGTGGAAGGCCACGGTGTAGAAGTACATGTTGGTGAAGTCCAGGCCCTCTTCGGAGCCGTAGTGGATCCGTTCGCGACCCAGGTAGCCGTGCAGGTTCATCTGCCCCAGGCCGATGGCATGCGACATCGAGTTGCCGCGCTCAATCGAGGGCACGGATGCGATGTTCGAGGTTTCCGACACCGCCGTCAGACCGCGGATGGCGACCTCGACGGTCTGTCCGAAGTCTTCGGAGTCCATGGTCGCTGCGATGTTGAGCGAACCGAGGTTGCAGGAAATGTCCTTGCCGATGTGGCTGTAGGTGAGGTCCTCGTTGTAGGTCGAAGCCGAGTTCACCTGCAGGATCTCCGAGCACAGGTTGGACATGGTGATGCGGCCCTTGATGGGGTTCGCACGGTTCACCGTGTCTTCGTACATGATGTACGGGTAGCCCGATTCGAACTGGATTTCGGCGAGCGTCTGGAAGAATTCGCGCGCGTTGATCTTGGTCTTCTTGATCCGCGCGTCGTCGACCATTTCGTAGTACTTTTCCGTCACCGAGATTTCGGTGAACGGCACCCCGTAGACCTTTTCGACGTCGTAGGGGCTGAACAGGTACATGGGTTCGTTCTTCTTGGCCAGGTGGAACGTGATGTCCGGAATGACCACACCCAGCGACAGGGTCTTGATGCGGATCTTTTCGTCCGCGTTTTCGCGTTTGGTGTCCAGGAAGCTGTAGATGTCCGGGTGGTGGGCGTTCATGTACACCGCACCGGCACCCTGACGCGCACCCAGCTGGTTGGCGTAGGAGAACGCGTCTTCGAGCATCTTCATAACAGGAATGACGCCCGAGGACTGATTTTCGATCTTCTTAATGGGCGCGCCGGCTTCGCGGATGTTGGTCAGGCAGAACGCCACACCGCCGCCGCGCTTGGACAGCTGCAGTGCGGAGTTGACCGAACGGCCGATGGACTCCATGTTGTCTTCGATGCGCAGCAGGAAGCAGGAGACCATTTCGCCGCGCTGCTTTTTGCCCGCGTTGAGGAACGTGGGCGTTGCCGGCTGGAAGCGGCCGGCGATGATTTCGTCGACAAGCTGGCGGGCGAGCTTTTCGTCGCCGCGTGCGAGGAACAGCGACACCATGACCACGCGGTCCTCGAAGCGCTCCAGGTAGCGCTTGCCGTCGAAGGTCTTCAGCGTGTACGACGTGTAGAACTTAAACGCCCCCAGGAAGGTCTGGAAGCGGAACTTCTTGGAGTACGCGTGCTTCGACAGTTCCGAAATAAACGCAAACGAGTACTGGTCGAGCACCTCTTTTTCGTAGTAGTGGTGTTCGATGAGGTAGTTGAGCTTCTCTTCCAGGTCGTGGAAGAAGACAGTGTTGTTGTTGACGTGCTGGAGGAAGAACTGACGCGCTGCCTGCTTGTCGCGCTCAAACTGAATGCGACCGTCCTTGTCGTACAGGTTGAGCATGGCATTGAGCGCGTGGTAGTCGAGGTCGGTTTCCTCGCGGATGATGGCCTCTAGATCGCGGTCTGCGGCTGTTGTTGACACAGCTTTTCCAATCCTTCTTTCACTTTTTCGACGTCCTCCTGCGTACCGAACATTTCGAAGTTGTAGAGGACGGGCACTTTGGTCTTCTCTGCCACCGTGTACGCCGCGCGGCAGAAATTGTTGCCGAAGTTCGTGTTTCCGGAGCCGATCACTCCGACGATCTTGTCGCGGTTCTCTTTGACATTGAGAAACTTGATCACCTGACGCGGTGTGGAGCCGGCATTGCGGCCGGCCCCGTACGTCGGGGTGATGAGGACGAAGGGTTCGCTGACCAGCGGGGTGTCGTCCTTCGTCAGGAGGGGCAGCCGCACGGCGGGCAGCCCCAGTTTTTCTACGAACCGGTGGGTGTATTCAGAACTACTGGAGTAGTAGACGATCAGCATTGTCAGACCGCTGCGACCCCCGCACCGCCGGCGGCGGCGAGCGTGGCGATCTTGTCGGGACGGAAGCCCGACCAGTGGTCGTTGTCCGTCACAACGACGGGAGCCTGCATGTAGCCCATGGCCTTGACGACGTCGAGCGCGCCGGGGTCCTGGCTGAGGTCAACCGACCGGTACTCCAGACCGCGAGCGTCCAGGGCGCGGAACGTTGCTGTGCACTGGACGCAGGAGGGCTTGGTGTAGACGGTGATCATGCGAGTCTCCTTCGAGGTGACGAGGTTTTTCAGGCCGCTCGGCTCTCCATACCGGACAGTCGAGCAACCACAAGATGTTGTGTTCGGGTACGAGACTACGCCTATATCTCGTGTTACACCAGTGTAATTCGCGGCGGTTTGCGCAGAGTTAACAAGGGACGAACGGACCGCCGTCCACACATGTGAACAATGCGAATCACATCGATGTGATCTTGTTTCCGCGAGCTGTCGCGGAACACGCCGCACTCGTCGAATTTTTTACCCACGCTCTGTCCACAGATCCTCCACCGGTTTCGACATCTGTCCACAGGCAAAAAATTTTTTCAGTTGGATCTGTCACATCCGGTCAGTCAGACTCCGTTCACGCAGCTGCAATGCCACGTGCACCAAACGCAGCTGTTCAGGGTCACGCAGATCCCGTCCCAGAAGGTCGCCCAGGTTCTTCAGGTGAGCACGCACCGTGTGCCGGTGCAGCCCGAGCTCAGCAGCCACTGGCTCGCCGGTCTGCCCTTGGCGCGCGGCGGCCCGCAGCGTGACCATCCACGCCGGCGGAGCCTTCGCCAACGGCCCCAGCACACGGTCAGCAAAGCGGGCGGCCGCCGTCGGATCAACCGACCCCAACAGTCCCGCGAGCTCCGACTGCGGGTCCGCCCCGCCGAACCAGCCGGCCGCAGTGTGTGCGGCAGACTCGAGATCCACCTCGGCGTCTTCACGAACTTCTGCACTTGCCAGGCGCGCAATTCTGAGCACCTGCGGATACGCCCGCGGCCCGCACAGAACCGCCGCCGTCGCAGAATCCCCCGCGACTCCGGCAGCACCCGCCAGCCAGCCCACCAGCCACAGCACCCGGTCGGCCGGAACCCGCTCCAAGCACACGAGGCGCAGCTCCCCTTCCTCTTCCGCTCCGGTCAGGTGCCACGCAGCGCGTCGCTCGGGAAGGCTGACGTGCGGGTTGAGAACCGCGGAAACGTCCTGCGGTTCCGTGCCGCTGAGGCTGATGTGCAGCAGCGCCGCGGTCGTGGTGAGGACAAGACTGCGAGCGCGGGGGCTGAAAGAACGCGGGTCGGACCCTGCGTCGCGGACGGCAAGCCAGGCAAGCGGAGCTGAACCCACTGGATAGAGGACCAGCCCAGAAAGGCCCGTCTCCTGCGGGCCGGCCGATGCAGAAAAGGCCGCCCGCACGGCAGTCGCCGCCGCCTCGGCCACCGCGGCGGCCGTCAGACCTCCCGCAATGACCACCCCGGCGGGGTTGAGCACGGCAACCTCGGCACCCAGCCGCGAGCGCAGCGACTCGATCGCCCTTTCCATACCGGGGCCCGCCAGCAGGCCCGCAATTGAGCGCTGGGCGGATGCCACCGCATGCAGTTCACGGGCGTATTCGGCTTCGCGAAGACTGGTGAAGGCGTCGACGACGTCGACAAAGGCGGTGCGCTGGGGAACACCGAACAGCACGAGGCCTTCCTTTTTGGCTGCGGCGACGATCGTCGGCGGAACTTCACTGTGCGGCAGTCCCTCCCCCAGGCCGATGCCCAGGGCCACAGCACCGCCGGCGCGCACCCGCGCCGCATAGTCGGCACTGGCCGCAGGGTCAGCAAGGTCAACGAGCGCGCCCACCGTTAAGAGGACTTCCCCGCCGCGCAGCCACGAATCAATGCTCGGAACTTCGGAGGCGTGGACGATCCGCACTGACTGCGTACGCGCACCCGCCGGTTCACAGTGCACTTCAAGGCTGAGTGCCTGGCTGTCGAGCAGCTCTCCCAGAACAACCACGAGCATCCTCCGTTCTACTGTGTGGCAGCGTCACCGGCATATCTCAACGCCCTTTTATATACACAGTGGACTATATACGTTCTCAATTCGCCATTATGGACATATCGTGGCGCGGCTCACCCTTTTAGCCTGGTTGAACATCCCAGCTACGAGGAGGAACACGTGAGCGACAACCAGCCCCTGGGCCCCGCCGACTACAGCCTGACCCCGCGCTTTGCAGGCCCGCCGACCTTCGGCCTGCTGCCGCGCATCGACGAAGTCGAAGCACAGCGCCCCGGCCAGCCGATCGACGTCAAAATCGTCGGCATCCCCTTCGACGCCGGCGTCAGCTACCGCAGCGGCACCCGATTCGGCCCCTCGCACATCCGCCAGTCCTCCAAACTGCTGCGCCCCTACAACCAGGCCACCGACGTTCACCCGTTCTCCTGGCAGCAGGTTGCCGACTGCGGCGACCTGGGTGTGAACCCCTTCAACATCGAAGAGGCCATCGCCGCCGTTGAAGCCAACGCCGACGAAGCACGCAAGGACGGCGCAAAGCTGCTCACCCTGGGCGGAGACCACACGCTCGCCCTGCCCAACATCCGCTCGCTGTACAAAACCCACGGCAAGATCGCGGTTCTGCACTTCGACGCGCACCTGGACACGTGGGACACCTACATGGGTGCGCCCTACACTCACGGCACACCGTTCCGCCGCGCCTCAGAAGAAGGTCTGCTCGACCTCGAGCGCTGCATGCACGTGGGCATCCGCGGGCCCCTGTACGGCAAAAAGGACCTCGAAGACGACTCCGTGCTCGGCTTCCAGATCCTGCGCTCTGACGACTACCAGTTCCAGCCGCTGCAGGACATCGTCGCCCGCATCCGCAAGCGCCTGGGTGACGCACCCATCTACATCTCTGTCGACATCGACGTGCTCGACCCCGCAGCCGCGCCCGGCACCGGCACCCCGGAGGCCGGCGGTATGACAAGCCGCGAACTGCTCAACTCCATCCGCGGTCTCCAGGGCCTCAACGTCGTCGGCGCTGAAATCGTCGAAGTCGCGCCCGCCTACGATCACGCCGAAATCACCGGCCTGGCCGCAGCACAGGTCGGCTACGAACTGCTCTCCCTGTGGGCCGCCCAGAAGAAGGGCGCCGAAGGCCCCACCGGTTTCGCCGCCGACAACCTCGGCTGACCCACTCCCCTCCCGCACGCTGACCCACACGGCAGCAGCGGGAGGGGAGCTCCACCTCGTACCCCAATCCCCATCCCCAAAAACCGCCAAGGAGCACACGTGACCAGCATCAACGAGCGCTTGGAGCGCGTTGACGACGCCCACCGCAACGGCGGCCTGGCCGTCATCGCCGCCCTGGCAGCCCACGGCGTCGACACCGTGTTCGGCATCCCCGGAACCCACAACCTCGAGTTCTACCGCCACCTGGAAACCTTCGGCATCCGCGCCATCACACCCCGCCACGAACAGGGCGCAGGCTACGGCGCGGACGGCTACTACCTGCTCAGCGGCAAACCCGGTGTTGTCATCGCAACCTCCGGACCGGGACTGACGAACGTCATCACGGCAGCCGCGACCGCCTATGCGGAATCCCGCCCCATGCTCATCCTGTCCCCCGGTGTGCCCAACGGCCTCGAACGAGCAGACGTCGGCCTGCTGCACGAAACCAAGGCCACCGCCGAAGCCATCGACAACCTGCTGGTCGGCTCCAAGCGCACCCGCACAGCAGAAGGCGCCGCGGCAGCTGTTTCTGAAGCCTTTGCCCGGTTCAATTCGGAACGCCCCGGGCCGATCCACATCGAGGTGCCCCTCGATGTTCTCGAGGGCCCCTGGCACGGAACCGCCGAGGTGCCGCGCACCATCCAGCCGACACAGCCGGCTGACGCTGTTGTCGCCGAAGCAGCACAGGCGCTGACTACCGCTGAGCGACCGCTCATCATCGCCGGCGGCGGTGCCCGCCGTATGGCAGGACCTCTGACCGCGCTAGCGGAAAAGCTCGACGCACCGCTGGTCACCACCGCCAACGGCAAGGGCGCAATTGACGAATCGCACCCGCTGGCCCTGGGTGCCAGCGTGCGCTTCCCCGCGGTGCAGAAAGAATCGCAGACCGCGGACGTTCTGCTGGTGATCGGCTCTGAGCTTGCCGATTCGGACCTGTGGGGCGGACGGATCGGTGCCCGCGGCGTGAACTCGTGGGACCACCTGGGATGCCCGCCCGAGCAGCCAGCGGGCCAGCCTGCCCAGACGGTCATCCGCTGCGACATCGACCCCGACCAGCTGCACAAAAACCTGCCCGGTGACATCCTCGTCCACTCCGACAGCCGCGCTTTCGTCGACGCTCTGAGCGAGGAACTGGGCCAGCAGCCTGCACGTCGTGGTGCTGAACGCGCAGCCGAGCTCAACCGCGAATGGCAGGGCGAATTCCCCGACGGTGTGGGGGTGTGGACGACCCGGGCCATTGCGGCTGCTGGTGGTCCTGGGACCGTCATTGCGGGTGACTCTTCGCAAGTCACCTATGACGGCGCCGTCCACGCGCTGGAAGCCCGCACGGAAGACCAGCTGCTGTATATGCCGGGCTTCGCAACGCTCGGCTACGGCATTCCCGCCGCCATCGGCGCGAAGCTTGCCGCCCCGGACCGCCCGGTGGTCGTCCACGTGGGTGATGGCGCCGCGATGTTCTCCATTCAGGAAGTCATGACGGCAGTCGAACTCCGCCTGGGCATCCCCATGGTCATCGTCGACAACGGCGGATACGCCGAAATCGAAGCCCAGATGGAAGAGCGCAGCATTGATCCGTTTGCCGTCCATCTGGCCAGGCCGAACTTCGCCGCTTTGGGCACAGCGTTCGGCGGTAAGGGCGTAGAATTGAGCGCCTCCGCCCCCGACTGCGCTGACCAGCTGGAACGCGCGGTTTCCGAGGCCCTGAGCGCCGATGTTCCCACGCTCATCCACGTGACGGTCTGACACCGCCCACCCGTAAGCACACCCGGCGGGGCAGCTTCAGCCGCTGCCCCGCCGCCCTTCCCACAAGAGAGAAACACTATGGAAACAGCTGTCGTAGCCGTCTACATTGCCGGCATGCTCGCATTCGGCGTATGGGGTCGAATCCGCGCGAAGAACCAGGAGGACTTCCTGGTGGCCGGCCGGCGGTTGGGACCGCTGGTCTTCATGGGCACGATGGCTGCCGTTGTTCTCGGCGGGGCTTCCACCGTCGGAGGTGTCGGGCTGGGATACGTCCACGGCCTGTCCGGCATGTGGCTGGTGGTGTGCATCGGCCTTGGCATCATCATCCTCAGTCTGGCCTTCGCCCCGACGATTCAGCGTCTGGGAATCTACACGGTCTCTCAGATGCTGGAGCTGCGCTACGGTGCTGGCTCCCGCACCGTGTCGGGCATCATCATGACCGCCTACGGCCTGATGATCTCGACGACCTCGACAGTTGCCTACGGCGCGATCTTCCACTCCCTGCTGGGCATCGACAGGGTGCCGGCAGTCCTCATCGGCGGTGCTGTCGTCATGATCTACTCCATGCTCGGCGGCATGTGGTCGATCACTATGACCGACTTCGTGCAGTTCCTCATCCAGACCGTCGGCATCTTCCTCATCCTGCTGCCGATCGTGCTGAAAGACGCCGGCGGCTTCAGCAACATTCGCAACGTTGTGGGTCCCGAAGCGTTCGACCCGGTGGCCATCGGATCGAACATGATCATCACCTACGTGCTGATCTACACCATCGGCCTGCTCATCGGCCAGGACATCTGGCAGCGCGTATTCACTGCCCGCTCCCCCAGCACCGCGCGCTGGGGCGGTTTTGCCGCGGGTGTGTACTGCGTGTTCTACGGTGCCGCCGGCGCCCTTGTGGGTGTGGGCGCCCGCGTGCTGGTGCCCGGCATCGAAGACTCTGACCAGGTGTTCACCGCCGTCACCGAACACGCACTGACACCGCTGTTTGCGGGACTTGTTCTTTCGGCAGCGCTGTCGGCCGTCATGTCGACGTCGTCTGGCGCACTTCTGGCTGCCTCGACTGTTCTGCGCCAGGATGTCGTCGAACCCGCACTGACAAAGCGCACTGCGGCGAGTACGGGTCTTGGCGGAGCGCTGCGCGGCAGCCTCGTGCGCGAAACCGGCGACGAAGTGCGCGACTCGCGCATCTACCTGGTGAGCCTCGGTGTCGTGTCGATCATCCTGGCCTGCGTCATGACCAGCGTGGTCGATGCGCTGACTATCGCCTACAACATCCTCGTAGCCGGCCTGTTCATCCCGATTGTCGGCGGCCTGGTGTGGAAGCGCGGCACAATCGTCGGCGTTCTGGCCGGCATGATCGCAGGCACGGGCGCGGCCGTCATCTTCATGATCGTCAACGGGCTCATGGCAAACACGCCGATCTACTTCGGCCTGGGCGCATCGCTTGTCGCCTACGTTGTCGGTTCGCTCATCTCCCGGCCCACACCAGAGCGGATCATGACCGCCTGGCAGGAGCGCATCCGCCGCGGAGTCAAGGCTTCGCCGCGTTCCTGACGCCAGCCTGGCGGCGGCGCCACCTCGCCCACCAGCCCAGACTCACGCGTTAATGCAGTTTTGCGCTTAAATGCGCTGCATTAACGCGTGAATCTGCATTTAAGCGCAAATCTAGACCGGCGCGCTGTGCAAAGCTGCGGCGGCGGGACAAGAAACTGCAGGCAGCAGGCTGCGCCCCACGGGCTGCGGCTTGCTGGCCCGGCGGCGCCCTACCAGCCCGGCTCCACCTCGCCCATCAACCCAGACTCACGCGCTAATGCAGTTTTGCGCCTAAATGCGCTGCATTAGCGCGTGATTCTGCATTTGCGCGCAAAACCGAGGCGGCGCGCTGCGCAAAACCGAGGCGGCGCGCTGCACAAATTTGCGGCGACGACGGGCAGCGGAACGGCTCCGTCAGCCCACCTGCGCGTCCGCGGCAAGCGACGAAAAGTCCAAACCAGCACCGTCAGCTTCGCTTAAATACCGCGTCAGCCGTGCCTGAAACAGCTTGACGTGGCGCACCGCAACCTCTTCGGCGCGTTCGCGGTCGCGCTGTTTGAGCGCATCGATGTACTCCCAGTGGTCATCGTGGACCTTGTCGTAGTGCTCATCGATGTCGCCCAGCTGGGCCGCCCCACCCTGATCACCGCCGAAGCTGAGAAAAGCCAGCCGCTGCAGGTTCGTGTAGACCCTTTCGGCCATCGCCAGCAGGTAGGAGTTTCTGGTCAGCTCGGTTTCGAGGATGTGCAGTTCCGCATTTGTGCGGGTCACCGCCGCAACGTCCCGGTCCGCAGCGGCGCGCTCAACCGCTCGGACAGCCTCTGACAGCCTCTCCAGCCCCTCGTCGTCAATCCGCTCGACCAACAGCTGAGTGACAGCGCGGACGAGCACATGCTGCGCTTCGATGAGCTCCCGACACTGGCGCAGTGAAATCGAGCTGACACGGTAGCCGCCCCTGGCATCGGCTTCGACAAGACCTTCCGCTGCCAGTCGGTGCAGTGCCTCGCGCACGGGAGTGCGGCTGAGCCCAATGCTCGCCACCAGTGCACCTTCGTCGATCTTCTGCGCGCCGCGCAGCTCCAGCGTCAGAATGCGCCGGCGCATTTCGACGTAGGCGGTTTCCCTCGCACTTGTCTTCCGCGTAGTCATGCTCCTCATTATCAGACAACTGCAATCCCGCGCCCGCAAAAACGTAACGCGCTTCACAAAGCGGCTTAATCATGACAGCCTGTATTTATTCCGTATACAAGCTGAACGCTTCCCGATCGGAAGGAAAGCACATGAACCCGAACGCATCAGATATTGAAGCGCTCGCCGTCAAATACCGCCGGCGCGCCATCGCGGCCTCCGGAATCGGCTGGGGGCTCGACGGCTTCACCTGGTCGATGTACGGCTTTGCGCTCGTCGCCGCCGCCGGCACCCTGGGCATGAGCTCCGGCGCTACCGGCTGGGTCAGCGCCATCAGCATCGTCGCCTCCGCAATCGGCGGCATGATCTTCGGAAACCTCGCCGACCGCTACGGCCGTGTGCGCATGCTCACGGTCGTCATCCTCGGCTACAGCATTTTCACCGGTCTGACTGCGACCTCGCAGGGGCTTTATGACTTCCTCCTGTGGCGCACGCTGGAAGGTCTGTTCTTCGGCGGTGAATGGGCTGTCGGTGCGGCACTTGTTGCCGAATACGCTCAGCCGGAGAAGCGCGGACGCGTCCTGGCGTTCATCCAGAGCTGCTACGCCATCGGCTGGGCCGTTTCAGCCCTTGCCTACCTGACGGTGTATTCGATCTTCCCCGAAGAGGTGGCGTGGCGCTACCTGTTCCTCGTGGGTATTCTGCCGGCGCTGGCCGCCTTCTTCATTCGCCGCGGCACAAAAGACGCTACGGAGCTCCACGGAGACCAACAACCAGCCGCCAAACCCAGCCAACAGCCTGATAAGAGCTTCGGCAATCTGTTCCGCGACGGCCTGGCGAAGATCACGATTGCCGCCACTCTCCTGGGCATCGGCGTCCAGGGCATCTACTACTCGGTGTTCATCTTCCTTCCCACCTACCTGCAGGAAGAGCGCGGTCTGAGCATTGTCGGCACCGCCGGCTTCACCTGGGTGGCAATCGTCGGTTCGTTCATCGGATACGTGTCCTCCGGTTTCTTCCTCGACTGGATCGGCCGCCGGCCCACATTCCTCATGTTCTTCGTCGGCTCGGCCCTGAGCGTGTCGCTGTTCGTCTTCACCCCCGCCGCTCAGCCCGAGCTGGGCATTCCCGTCATCTTCCTGCTGGGCTTCTTCGCATCCGGCCAGGCGGGAGGCACCGGCGCGTACCTGGCAGAACTGTTCCCCACTGACATCCGCGCAACCGGACAGGGCTTCGCCTACAACCTGGGCCGTGGCCTGGCAGCCTTCGGCCCGCTGACGGTGGGCCTGGCCGCCGAGACCATCGGCTGGGGCAATTCGATCATGGTCATCGCCATCATCGGCGCTGTCACGGGAATCATCGCCCTGTCGCTGCTGCCGGAAACCAAGAACAAGGAAATCGTCGAACTGTGAGTCAAGGAGAGCACATGTCTGCAGGACTGCACGTTGCCGTTGACACCGGCGGCACTTTCACCGACATCGGCATTCGCAAGGATGACGGCGAACTGTTCGTGTGGAAGGTCCCCTCGACACCGGAGGCACCGAATGAAGCCGTGATTGACGGGATTGTCGGCGGGCTTGAGCAGATTGACCGCAGCCCCGAGGAGATCACCCGGCTGGTGCACGGTACGACGGTGGCCACGAACACCGTCCTGACCCGTGAGGGCGGACGCGTGGGTCTTCTGACAACCCGTGGTTTCCGTGACGTTCTGGCGATCGCCCACCAGGACCGCCCGGCGATCTACGACTACCGACAGACCCGACCGGCACCTCTCATTTCCGATGACACGATCTTCGAAGTCGACGAGCGGATCGACGCTGACGGCGAAGTTCTGACCGAACTGGACGAAGCAGCGTTGGACCAGTTGGCCGAAACCATCGCGAGCGCGGACCTCGATGTGCTCATCGTGTCGTTCATCAACGCCTACACCAACGGCCAGCACGAACGTGCCGCTGTGAAGCGCCTGACCGAACTGAACGCGGCCCCCGTTGTGTCGGCCGCGACCGAGGTTGCCACCGAGATGCGCGAATACGACCGCACCTCGACCGCTGCGATCAACGCCTACGTCCGCCCGAAGGTTTCGACGTACATGGAGAAGCTGGAAGCAGGCATCGAGGACCTCAAGATCCCGTCGCGCCTGTGGGTCATGCAGTCCAACGGCGGTCTGCTCAACCCGAAGATGGCCAGCACCCAGAGTGCGAAGACCGTTCTGTCAGGCCTTGCCGGCGGGGTTGTCGGGGCGGCCAACTGGGCGCGTTCGCTGGGCCTGAAGAACGTCGTCAGCTTCGACATCGGCGGCACGAGCACCGACATTGCGCTCATTCGCGACGGTGTGCCGGATGAAACGAACTTCACCGAAATCGACTCGATGCCGCTGCGCCTGCCGAGTGTCGACGTGCACACGATCGGCGCCGGCGGAGGTTCGATCGCCTGGCTCGACTCCGGTGGGAGCCTGCGCGTGGGACCGCACAGCGCCGGGGCTGTCCCCGGCCCCATCAGCTACCGCCGAGGTGGAACTGAGCTGACCGTGACGGACGCTCACGCGGTCTTGGGTCGGCTGGGCAGTGAGCTGCTCGGCGGTCGTTTTGAGCTCGACATTGATGCTGCACGTGCCCGCATGGAGGAGTTCGGCAAAACGCTGGGGCTGTCAGCCGAAGAGTGTGCTGAAGGCATCATCAAGGTCATTACGGCGACCATGGCACGCGGTGTGCGCAAGGTGTCGGTTGAGCGCGGTGTGGACATTCGGTCGTGCAACCTCATGTCGTTTGGAGGTGCCGGTCCGCTGCACGGTGCTGACCTCGCGGTTGAACTGGGCATGGAATCGGCGGTCGTTCCGCCGCACCCTGGCATTGCGTCGGCTGTGGGCATGCTCGATGCTCCCATCCGCCACGACTTCGCCCACCCCGTTCAGGCAAACGAATGGACCAGGCTCGAACCGCTGGAAGCGGCTTTTGGAGACCTGCAGGATCAGGCTCGCCGGGAAATGGAAACCGACGAGTTCGACCGCGAATGGCTGGTCGATGCCCGCTATGTGGGCCAAAGCTATGAACTGACGCTGCCGTTGGAAGACAGCTGGCACGAACAGCGCCGAGCTTTCGACGAAGCTCACGCTGAACGCTACGGCTACAGCGATGACGACGCGGCCATGGAGATCATCGTGGTGCGTCTGCGGGCCACCATCGAATCCGAGCGGACCCGCGAAGCCCAGGCGAAAGCGGGCACCGGCGCTCCTGAGCCCAAGACCACCCGCCAGGTCTACATCGACGGCAGCTGGACCGAAGTCGACATCTACGACCGTGATGCGATCCCGGCAGGCACCTCGATCCCCGGGCCCATCATCATCGACCAGTTCGACACGACAACCTTTGTCCACCCCAGCCTGACGTGCTTCTGCGACGACCGCGGCTTCCTGCACCTGCGCACCCGAAAGAGTGATGACGATGACAAGTGAATCCACACAGCTCAACGCCGTTGAACTTGAGATTGCGCGCAATCGCCTGACCTCGGTGTCAGAGGAGGTGGGTACGGCGCTGATCCGCACCTCGTACTCCCCCAACATCAAAGACAGGCGCGACTGTTCAGCTGGCATCTACGATGCGGAAGGCCACCTGATCACGCAGGCAGAGCACATTCCGCTGCACCTGGGGCTCATGCCCACGCTCATTGAGAACGCAATCGCAGAATACGGGCTCGACAACATCAAACCCGGTGACGTTCTCATCACCAACAATCCCTACCTGGGCGGTTCGCACCTGCCTGACATGTGCGTCATCACCCCCGTGTTCGCCGGTGAGGAGCTTGTTGCGCACGTGGCGACAATGGCCCACCACGTCGATGTCGGCGGTTCCACGCCGGGGTCCATGGCAACTGACGCCACAGAGATCTTCCAGGAGGGCATCCGGGTTCCGCCCATCCGCCTGTTCGCGGAAGGTCAGCTGCAGACCGAAATCATGGCGCTCATGCTCATGAACATCCGCACGGCAGACAAAACCCGCGGTGACCTCATGGCGCAGGTTTCGGCAAACAAACTGGGTTCACGCCGTGTGCTGGAGCTCATCGAAGAATGGGGTGTGCAGCACTTCTACGATTCCTGCGATGTGCTTGTGGCCTACAGCGAGCGCCGGGCACGCGCGGCAATCGCCTCCCTGCCTGATGGCAAGGGCAGCTTCGTCGACTATCTCGAACACAACGGTGTGGAACCGGAGATGATCCCCATCCACGCTGAGGTCGAAATCAGCGGTGAGGAAATCACCATCGACATGACCGAAACCGCAGACCAGGTTGCCGGGGCTGTCAACTGTTCATACGCGGTGGCGCTGGCCTGCGCCTCGTACGTGGTGAAGATGATTGCCGACCCGACCCTGCCCTCGAACGCGGGCCTGACCGCGCCGATCAACGTCAAGACCCGGCCCGGCAGCCTCGTGCACGCCCAGTTCCCCGCCCCCGTTGCGCACGGAAATACGCAGACCTCGCAGAGGATCGTCGACACGATCCTCGGAGCGCTCGATACGTTCACCGAGGGCCTGGTGCCGGCCGCCTCGAGCGGCAGCATGAGCATCATCACGATCGGCGGCGTGGACCCACTCAACGGGGAGTACTACTCCTATGTGGAAACCTATGGCGGCGGGCAGGGCGCCGGCCCCGAATTCGACGGTGCCTCCGCCACCCACACGCACATGACCAACACTCGCAACACCCCGTGCGAAGTGATTGAACGTGAATACCCGCTGCGCGTAGACAGCTACGAGATCGCTCGTGACACCGGCGGTGACGGTGCTGCGACCGGCGGCAGCGGACTGCGCCGAAGCCTGACGCTCACCCGCGGTCAGGCGACGGTGGTTGCTGGTACATCGCGCGTCACGACGACTCCGTGGGGCCTGGAAGACGGCGGCGATGGAATCAGTGCCCGCATCACCCTCGCCGAAGGTGATGAGCTGCGCGAACTCGAATCGATGTCAAAGCTCACGGTCCGCGCAGGACAGACCGTATCCATCCAGACCGCGGGCGGCGGTGGATACGGGAAATGACACCCACAATCTTGTTGGAGAGAAAAAACCATGTCCGACACCCGTATTGACTTCCTATACCTGAGCGAACCCGACATGATTGCCGCCGGCGTGACCGACATGGCTCGCTGCGTGGACGTCATGGAGGAAACCCTCGTGCTTCTGCGCCGCGGCGATTTCCGGATGGCAGGTTCGAACGCCATGTCGCACGGTGCAATGGTCAGCTTCCCCAAAGAACCCGAATTCGACTCCATGCCGGCCGACGGCCCAGACCGCCGTTTCATGGCGATGCCGGCCTACCTTGGCGGACGCTTCCACACATCAGGTATGAAGTGGTACGGCTCGAACGTGGAGAACCGCAAGAAGGGTCTGCCCCGGTCAATCCACACTTTTGCCCTCAGCGACGCCGACACGGGAGCGCCGCTGGCGTACATGTCCGCAAACCTGATTTCGGCATACAGGACCGGAGCGATTCCCGGTGTCGCCGTTAAGCACCTGGCCCGTTCGGATGCGCGGACGTTCGGCATTGTGGGCCCCGGCGTCATCGGCCGGTCCGTCACACAGGCGGTGCTGTCACAGTGCAAGGGCATTGAGGAGATCGTGGTCAACGGCATCGACCAGCCGGACGTGGACCGCTACCGGGCATTCATTGAAGAGAACTTCCCCCACATCCGGTCGGTGCGTGCGGCTGCCGATGTCGAGGCGGTGGTCCGGCAGGCCGATGTTGTCACCGTGACCGTGACGACCGGCGAAGAAGGCTCGTCCGCTTTCCCCTTCATTGACGAAGAGTGGATCAAACCGGGAGCGATTCTTCTGCTGCCCACGGCCGTTCGATTCGACGACACGTTCATTGCGTCGGATCGTGTGACGAAGGTTGTCGACTCGTGGCGCCTATACGACGCGTGGGCTGATGAATACGGTGTCGGCGCCTACCAGAAGCTGGGCATCATCGGCACACACTGGCACGACCTCATGCGCGCTGGCCTGCTGGAACGCGATTCGATTGTCGACATGGCCGACATCATCGAAGGTGCCGCACCCGGCCGGCAGAACGACGACCAGATCTTCCTGTACTCCGTCGGCGGCATGCCGGTGGAGGACGTTGCCTGGGCCACCGAGGTCTACCGCACCGCACTGGACAAGGGCATCGGCACCACGCTCAACCTGTGGGAAAGCCCCGCTTTGGCTTGAGGGCGGCTGCGGCGGCTTGGCGGTGCTGGGGCGCTTTCACGCCAGATTCACGCGTTAATGCAGATTCACGCTTAAATGCGCTGCATTAACGCGTGAATCTGCATTTAAGCGCAAGGTTGCAACCGCGGCGCACCCAACGAACACCGCCGCACCGTTAACAGGCACTGAAACGGGCTGGGTTCGAGTGACAGTTGTCACTCGAACCCAGCCCGCTGCTGTTGCGGTCAGCTTTCAGTTGGCTACAGCCTTTCGGTTCAGCTCCTGCGGGTGCGGAGCATTAGAAGCGTTCCTGCGCCGATGGCTGCGACCGCCACTGCGAGCAGCCCCGCGAACTCGGCACCAGTCCGCGGCATTCCTGGCCCAGGACTTCCTGGTTCACGAGGCGCCGGCCCTGGTGTCGGATCCTCACTCGGGTCCGTGCTGGGGTCAGGGGTCGGCTCCGGAGTCGAGGTGCCAGACGGACCGGGTGTCGGCTCGTCGCTTGGCTCGTCACTCGGCTCGGGAGTCGGTTCCGGTGTGGGGTCCGGTGTCGGTTCTGGCGTGGGTTCTGGAGTTGGCTCCGGCTTACGGGTGTTCGTAACCGTCACCTTGTAAGCGTTCCCAGCTTCTTCCACCTCGACCTTGGAGTCGTACCCCTCAACCGGGTCTTCCTTCACCGTGTAGGTGACCGGCTCCTCGTCAATCACGGTCGGCAGTTTTTCGAACGTGTGCTTCCAGCCGCCCGCGGCGGACAGTTCGACCTTGTCACCCACGGGCGTGCTTTCTTCACCCTTCTTGCGGATCAGCTGCACTTTCACCGCGTTCGGAGTCTCCGTGAGGTTTTCGCCCTTTTCGTCCTTCCACACCTTCTCGACATTGACGTCGACCGGTGTGCGGACAGTGAACTGGGCGGAGGTGCGCATGCGCATCTTTGTGTTTTCAGCGCGGCCGACAGCCTTGTTGACGACAACATCGCCACTCTCAGCCTCGTGAAGCTCTGTCTTGACGGTGATGGTCTGCTTATCGCCATAGGCCAAAGGCGCAGCGGTGATGACGCGAATTGCCGTTGCGTCCTCTTGGAGGCCTTCCTCCCAGATGTCTGAAGGCTCACCCGTTTTGCCGTTGGCCTTGGCATTGGGGTCTTCATCAACGTCAGTTGCCGTCGTGCTGTAGACCTTGGCACCCTCGGCACCTTCAACACCCGTCACCTTGAGCGTGCCATCGAACTTCGAGCCCTGCGGGTCTCCATTTGCCGGGAGCACGTCGATGACGTCCGTCAGGTTGGACTTGGTCGGGTCGTTCGACGTCAGGTCAATAGTCCATTCGTTGGCGGCGACACCGTTCGGGGTTTCATCGACGACGGGGGTCTTAACGCTCTTCTTCAGCGAGGTGTAGCCGGCCTCCGGCACTGTGACTTTGGCCTGTGCCTTGCGAGTCTGGCCCTGGCTGGTGGCACTGACCTCGTTGACGTAGACGTCACCGGGCTCGGCGTCCTTGGGCAGCGTGGCCTTGTAGTTGATGACCCCCGCGTTGCCTTCGTCAAAAACGCGAATGTTGGGTTCAACATCGTCCTTTGTCCATGTCAGAACCTGCTGCCCCTTGCTGTTGGTTGTCACCTCGGGCTCAACATCGGCGCTGCCGGCAACATACTCCATACCCTTCGGCAGGGTGTCTTTGATGACCACCTGGTCCTTGGGCATGTTGGCCACTTCAGATTCCAAGCCGTAGCGGATCGTGTAGTCAGCTTCTTCGCCCGGACCGTATTCGGGCTGAGCAACATCCTTGACAACGACCGGCAGTGAGGGCACGACGCGCAGAAGGTCACGTCCTGGGCCTGCATACGGGTAGCGAACGCCTTCGGTGATCACACCGGGGGAAGCAAACCCGGGAGTGATTTCCCGTTCGTTCGTGACGCGATCATAGGCAATCTTCGCGTTGATTCCCATGTCCCATTTAGTGTGCGTTTCATTGAGCACGGAGGTCCACGTCCAGACGTCTGCGCCAACCTCTACATCGTCATGAATCTTCTGTTCGATGGTCAAGTAGAAGTACGACTGTGGCAGCTTAGACAGGTGGCCCTTGTCGCGTGGTACGCGAACCTTCACAGCTTTGACCTTAGAAAGGTCGTCGGGCTTGGTGTAGCTCCAGCCGTCCTTTTCGTCTTTGCCTTCGTCAAACGGAGTTTCTTCGGTTCCGCATTTGAAAAGGTTCGGGTCCTCCACCTCGCCGGTGTAATAGAGGATCTTGATGTCCTCAATATTCTTGCCGTAATAGACGTTGGGCTTCGCGTCGGGGTCGGCCACTACACGGGCGTTGACGAAATCGACACGCTGGGTATCGAGGGTGTTGCAGATCCAGTTGTCAGAAAAGCCCTCAACCCGGGGAGGTGCGATACCGGAAACGGACATCACAGTTGCACCCACTGGCGCGCGAGAGGTATCAGACCATCCGATGCCCGGGTAGGCCTTCGGGGACTGCGACCCAACAACCCACGCGCCCGTCCAGTTGCCGCGGATCATCGGTGCACGGTTCTCGTTGTTTGAAGGATCGTCATCGCTGGTTGAGCCATCTACGGCGGTGTAGGTCGGCGCCGATGCTTTCAGCTTCACGTTGGTGTTGCGGTTCGAGTCAGAGCCAGAAGCCCTGTAGGGGACTTTGACCCGCAGCTCACCGGCAGCGATCACTTCGCGGGGATAGTTCGGCTGAACCTGCGGCAAGCGGACGCCGTTGGAGTCAAGCTCTGGACGCTTCGCCTTGTAGTCCAGATCGGACAGAGTCAGACGAAATGTATTCGTGTCCGGGTCAATCAGTGTGAATTCACACGTCGGGAACCTCGCGGTTTGCTCCTGCGGTTTTCCGGGCGCCGAGAAAGGGTAACCGGAGTGCACTCGGTCAATCGGGGCGCAGGCTACATCCTGCGGCGTGATCTTCTCGCCACGCACACCGTTGATCGTAATGTCGTAGCTGACGCTGCCCGGGCCTTCGGGTGAGCCCGTTGCGTGCGACAGGGAGAACGGGAAATTCATGAACTGGTCTGTGTCCGGCTGGCCGGTCAGCGAGCTCGGTGCACCTGCGTCGAACTTGGCATCCATGAGGAACGGAGCCACGATCGGAATTTCTGGCAGGGTGGCTTTGAGACCCCGGAATGTTGCCCTCGCGGTGACCTTCGACTTCGCGGGGCCATCGACCTTGACGCCCGACAGCACTATCTGGGCGGTGCCTTCGTCACGCTCACCGATGTCACACGTCAGGGTGCGCTTGTCATCGGAAATCTTTGAAGCACCTTTGTCGCCACTGAGACACTCACTGGGGATCTCACCAAAATGGGCATTCTCAACTGTGACCGTGAGCAGGTTGTCCGTTGTGGGGTCGTTGCCCGGTGCCGGCGCGGAGTCGTTGATATCCATGTGCCACACCATGGAAAGAACGTCGAGACCAGAGGTGACTTCCTCGGGCTGCTTCTTCCATTCGCCTTCGAGTTCGTAGGCTTTCGTGCCGCCATTGCTTTGTGCGGTTCCGGCGGCGTACACCGATTGCGGTGCCAGCACCATAAGCAGTGCAACGAGCATGGCGACGAACGTCACGATTCGCTTCTGCATACTGCGGTCGGAGGTTTTCAATCCTGCCACTTTGGCTTCTCCACGATTGTCTTGTCGATGCCGGCCACCTGCCGGACGCTGAAGCACTGCAATCAGACCCGCCGATGAACACACCACTCACAGGGCATAAACAGCGCACTCTAATTATCACATCTTTTTAAGATTTTTACTAGGGTGCGGTTTTGCTGCCAGATTCACGCGCTAATGCAGTTTTGCGCTTAAATGCGCTGCATTAACGCGTGAATCTGCATTTAAGCGCAAGGTTGCAGTCGCAGGATGCGCGCAAAGCTGCGGCAGTGAGTGCGAGCAGCAGGCCACGGCCGCCGGCGGCTGCACTCCGCAGGCCGCGGAGCATCCACGGCTTGCAACATCCACGTGTTCACTCGCCGTTCACTCCGCTCATGGCCTAATGGGCGTATGGCACCGACAGCTGAAACACACGCACCCAAACCAGCCGGAAACCCTTTCGAGGTGTTTCAAGCCTTCCTCAAACTGGGGCTAACTTCGTTTGGCGGGCCAGTCGCCCACCTGGGCTATTTCCGCACTGAGTTTGTGCAGCGCCGCAAGTGGATCAGCGATGACCACTACGGACAGCTGGTTGCGCTGTGCCAGTTCTTGCCGGGCCCGGCATCCTCGCAAGTGGGCTTTGCTCTGGGCCTTCTCAGAGGCGGAACTCTTGGAGCCCTTGCCGCCTGGGCAGCCTTCACCCTCCCCTCGGCTCTCCTTCTGGTGTTGTTCGCGCTTGGTGCTGTCCACCTCGGCGGTCCAGTGGGTGATGGCCTCCTCATGGGGTTGAAAGCTGTTGCCGTTGCTGTTGTGGCACACGCGGTGATGGGCATGGCGCCAACACTCGCACCTGATCTCCGGCGCGGGCTCATTGCTGCGGCAGGGGTTGCTTTGGCTCTGCTGATACCGGGAAACCTCGGTCAGGTAACCGCTATCGGTGTGGGGCTTGTGGCGGGGCTGCTCTTCTGCCGTGGGATGGCTGGTGGCGCTGACCATCCCCTGCGTGTGCCCGTCTCGAAGACCGCGGGTCTGGTCAGCGCTGGTCTGTTCGCGGTCCTCTTAATGGGGCTTCCGCTGTTGGCCGGCCTGGTTGCGAACCCGTGGGTCGCCACTGCCGATGCGTTCTACAGGTCTGGTGCGCTGGTGTTCGGGGGCGGGCATGTTGTGCTGCCGCTGTTGCAGGGTGAGCCCGCGATTGCCGAGGCGGTAAGCCAGGACCAGTTCCTAGCGGGTTATGGAGCGGCTCAGGCTGTTCCCGGTCCCCTGTTCACATTCGCAGCGTTCTTGGGGTTCACCATGGGAACCGGGGCCGAGGCGTGGCTCAGCTCCGCACTTGCTCTGGCTGCCGTTTTCCTCCCCGGAGTACTGCTGGTGATCGCCGCGCTGCCGTTCTGGGCTGCGGTGCAGACAAGCCCACTGGCCCGCTCTGGTGTGGCGGGAGCTAATGCCGCTGTTGTCGGGATCCTCGCAGCTGCCCTCATCACCCCGGTTGTCACTTCAGCTATTACGGGGCTCGCTCCCCTGCTGACCGTGCTGGCGTGCCTGGCACTGCTCATGCTGACCAAGTGGCCGGCGTGGGCCGTCGTGTTGATCGGCGCGGCGACTGGGCTTGCAGCAAGCCTCATTGGGGCGTAGGTGGGCGGCTTTCGAAGGGTCGTGTCAGAGCTCCTGAATACACTTGCTTCAAACCGCGAGAGGAGCACGGCATGACCACGATAACTGTCGAACTGTCTGACGAAGACGCAGCCCTTGTTCGCAAGTACGCCGACTTTGAAGGCGTCACGATTTCCGACTTCACCCGGACAGCAATCTTGGAGAAAATAGAAGACTCCTGCGACCTACAAGAACTCCGCGAAACAATCGCAAAGGACAATGGCGAACGATTCAGCATCGACGAGGCCCTAGGGGACCTCTAAGCACACCCCAACCATCTTGGTGTTTTCCATCGGCCGGCGCGACAAAATCTACGGGCGCTGAACGAAAAGCCGCGGAAGCACACTTTGAAGCTCTTTGCTCGAAGGGAACAATGACTGCACTCACGACTGAACGACTGATACTTCGCCCTCCACGCGACGGCGATGAAGATGCCGTCTTCACAATCCACTCGGACCCAAGGACTTACCAGCATCGCCCTGAACTGGCGATGAAGAACCGCGAAGAAGCCTTCGAGCTGCTGGCCGCATGGCAGCGCAACTGGGCGGATGACGGAATCGGCTACTTTGCCGTCACCCGAGATTCAGCCGACATCATCGGTTTTACAGGCCTGCGCTTCTCAGAAGAACAGGGCGAACAGGTACTCAACCTCTACTACCGTTTTGCGCCCGAAGCCCAGGGAAAGGGCTATGCCGCCGAGGCCGCGGCGGCCGCCATCGAATGGGCACGTCAGGCGCACCCCGAACGTCCAGTCGTGGCGATCATTGATCCAAGCAACGCCCCGTCTGCCCGGTTGGCTGAAAAGCTCGGCCTGCACCTGCAGACGGCAAACCATGAACAAGGCCAGCTATACCGCACTGAGGACCAAGCAGTGTTAGAGGCAAAATAAACCCCGCCGATCGAAGAACCACGGGGCCGGCAGCGACACTCAAAGGCGCACTCCGGAACTTGCCGCATGTTACTCAGCAGATAATTCGGAACGCTGCCGCCGAATTGAGCTGTGGATCTCCGCCTGCACCCAAGTTTCGCGACGCTCAACCGAGAGTCCGTTGGACAAGCGGGATTGCGTATTCCCAGTCGTCGCCATCAGGATCGCTAAGATCAGCGTCCGCGAACCAGGTTTTATCAGCTTCCGGATGGGGGCCAATCAAGCCCACACTTCCCTCCCCAAATTGATAGTACGCGGCGGCGATGTCGCCTGTTTCGTAATGGGCATAAGCCTCAGCGCCATCGTTGGGCAGCCTCGCTCCCTCTTGAAAATAGGTCCATCGCGAGGTTTCGTCCCACGTGACTGCCACCACTTCAGCCGTGCTGTCCGTCACGGGGAAGCCGGGAACATTCACCTGTCCTTCGACAGATTCGCCCACAAGGCCGAAGCCTTCGCTCCCTGCAAGATATGCACCCATGCAGACCCCAAGGTAGCTTCCGCCTGCCGCAACAAAGTCACCAACGCCGCGAATGAAGTCGGAAGGGAAACTCTGCGCGGCGGCAGAAATATCGTCACCACCGCCCGGCTGAGCGTAGAGAGCGACTCCAGCAAGTGCACTCGCTTCGAGAGGGATCTTTTCATCCGGGCCGATGAACGCAACGTCCATACCCAGCGGCGATTGAGACAACCGCTCTGCAAGAGTTTCCGCGCAGCCTTCACACCCTGCCGGCCCGCGGTAGACCAGGGCCTTCCGCGCACCCGAAGTTTCGCTGTCTTTCGTGCTGATTGGTGCACAACCGGTAACCAGCCCAACAAACGGGGCCGTCAGCAGCCCGGCGAGGACCGACCGACGGGTCCATGCAGAAGGTGATTCACACGCAGTCATTACTCAATGCTAAGCTAGCCTTCTCTGCTGGTCGCACAAGCCAAGGAGACTCTGGCGTCGGTCATGACAGCATGATTCGCACCCGCAGTTCGCCAGGCCGAAACACAAAAAGTCCCGAAACATCGAGTGAACTACGTCCCAGGACTTCAGGGTTAATACTCATTTTGTGTGTACAGGATAGGG
>NZ_KV789357.1:0-45170 GCF_001807555.1 Brevibacterium sp. HMSC08F02
GGCCGACAGTCAAGGCGTGAAGGTAGTGGCCGCGGCCCTTCTGGCGCCCAAACTCACGCGGTAATGCAAACTCACGCGCTAAAGCACCGCAATAACGCGCAAAACTGCAATAAACCGCAAATCCAAGCTGCGACGGTGCCCGACTGGTAGGCGTATCGCCGACAGTGCAGACGTGAAGGTAGTGGCCGCGGCCCCTCCGGACACCCAAACTCACGCAGTGGCGGGCTGTGCTGGGGTGGCCGCGGCCCTTCTGGCGCCCAGACTCACGCGGTAATGCAAACTCACGCGCTAATGCAGCGCTTTAACGCGTAAATCTGCATTAAACCGCAAATCCAGGCTGCGACGGTGCCCGACTGGTAGGCGTATGGCCGACGATGCACGCGGGAAGATGATGGCCGCGGCCCCTCCAGACGCCCAAACTCACGCGGTAATGCAAAGTCACGCGCTAATGCAGCGCTTTAACGCGCAAATCTGCAATACACCGCAAATCCAGCCCAGCAGCGCCACCCCAACCAGCCGGGCGCACCCACGCAACGCAAATCCAGCCAACCAACACCACCCAGCGCCCCAACCTGCCCACGCAACGCAGAAGCCGGGACCAACACCCAACGGTGTCAATCCCGGCTTGTGCTTTAAGCCAGCGGGCTAGGGCAAGCCGTTAAGGCCAAACGCCTCAGGCCCACAGGCCAAAAAACCTGAAAATCAGGCCTTGCCGATCACGTCGAACTTGGCGTTCGCGGTGATTTCGTCGTGCACGCGGACGGTCGCGGTGTAGGAACCGGCCTCCTTGATGTGCTTCGGAAGGGCGATCTGGCGGCGGTCGAATTCGTGACCGACGGCTTCCTTCAGTGCGTCAGCGACAGCGGTGGTCGTGACAGCACCGAACAGACGGCCGCCCTTGCCGGCCTTCATTTCGATGCGAGCGGTGGTCGCTTCAAGCTTTTCCTTGAGACCGATTGCCTCTTCGCGGTCAGCGATCTGACGAGCCTGACGTGCCTTGCGCAGAGCTTCAACCTGCTTTTCAGCACCTGCGGTCCACAGCTGAGCCCAGCCGCGGGGCAGCAGAAGGTTGCGAGCGTAGCCAGCGCGAACGGTGACAACGTCACCAGCGGCGCCGAGGCGGTCAACTTCCTGATTCAGGATGAGTTTGATGTTTGCCATTTCAGTACCCCTCCGATCAGCGAGCTGAGCTCGTGTAGGGCAGCAGCGCCATTTCGCGGGCGTTCTTAACAGCCTTGGCGATCTTGCGCTGTTCCTGCACAGTCACACCCGTCACGCGGCGAGCACGGATCTTGCCGCGGTCAGAGATGAACTTACGCAGAGTTGCAGTGTCTTTGTAGTCGATGTAGGAGGTTTCACCCGCACCGAGCGGGTTAGCCTTCTTCTTCACCGGCTTCCGGATTTCCGGCTTTGCCATTTTTACTCCTGTTGAAAATAAGCGTCGAAACAGTCGGCGCAAAAGCGTGAACAGCTAAGCGTTGACGGCCTTCACCCGAATCCTCACTCGCGGGTCAGGTGAGTCCGTGCTCAGCGGATCAGAACGGGGGTTCGCTTTCAGTGGGGCTTCCCCAGCCGCCACCGCCCTGATTCTGGTTGGGGTCCGATGCAGCCCACGGGTCGTTCTGCTGGCCGCCGAAGCCGCCCTGACCACCCTGGTTGCCGCCGGGCTGTCCGCCCTGCTGGCCCCAACCGCCGCCGGTCTGCTGGCCGCCGTAGCCGCCCTGCTGACCGCCGCCGTAACCCTGACCGCCGCCCTGGAATCCACCAGAGCGTTCGACCTTCGAAACCTGTGCTTTTGCAAAGCGCAGGCTGGGGCCGATTTCGTCAACGTCGAGTTCCATGACGGTGCGACGTTCGCCTTCCTTCGTGTCGAAGGAACGCGACTTCAGGCGCCCCTGCACGATGACGCGGGTGCCGCGGCTGAGTGATTCAGCCACGTTTTCAGCGGCATCGCGCCACAGGGAGCAGCGCATGAAGAGGGTTTCGCCGTCGCGGAATTCGCCCGACTTGCGATCGAACATGCGGGGAGTCGAAGCGACCGTGAAGTTGGCAACCGCAGCACCGTTGGGCGTGAACCGAAGTTCAGGGTCCGAGGTGAGGTTGCCGACGAGTGTGATTACTGGATCTCCGGCCATTCTGACTCCTTAGCTGAGCGCTGACTGTTTTCGAAAGTGATTACTGAGCTTCGGGACGAAGGATCTTGGTGCGCAGAACAGCCTCGTTGAGGCCGAGCTGGCGGTCGAGTTCGTGTGAAGTTTCCGGCTTCGCGGTGAAGTCGACGACTACGTAGTAGCCTTCGGTCTTCTTGTTGATTTCGTAGGCGAAGCGACGGCGGCCCCACACGTCCACGTTGTCGACCGTTCCGCCGTCAGCGGCAACGACCTTGAGCAGGTTTTCAACAGTGGAGTCCACGGAACGCTCTTCGAGTTCCGGTTCCAGAATGAGCATGAGCTCGTACTTACGCACGTGTAACCCACCTCCTTTGGTCTGAAGCGGCCATGGTCTTTCCATGGCAGGAGGGTATGTGCAGTGCTTCCGTCATAGCTCAGTTCTACACCGAGGCCATGACACAAGCCATCCCATCTTAGTCGTTCAGTGCGCTTTGGCGCCACTCGGCGTGGTGCCGGCAGGCTCGCCATCGGCGTTTTTCAGGGCTCCGGCGGCAAACACCCACACCAGCAGGCCGGCAAGAGCCATCCAACGCAGAGTCGTGAACACGAAAAGCCATCCGGGCGCGAGCCCCTTGCCGGGGTCAAACGCATCGGCGTCTGCCAGGTTGACCGCGATGAACAGCGTGGCCTCGGACAGCATCCAGAGGAAGTGCAGCACGAGGCTGTGCACGGCTGCCGCCGCGAACGGCACCAACCACAGGGCTTCACCAACACCCGCCCGAGGTGCCGTCAACAACGCGGCCACCAACAGCACCGCTGTTATCGGCAGGGGGCTGGCGGCTGCGCCAGCACGCAGGTAAAGCAGAACCGCGACAGCTGCGATGGCCGCAAAGAACACAATGAGTGCCGCCACGTTGAGCCCCGAACCTTCAGTCCGGTAGGCGGCAAGAGAGAACAGCGAGCCGCGATCAATGCCGTCGGTCAGCCACATGTGGACTCGTCCGGCAATCCTGCCGTCGACTACAACAAGCGCGCCCAGGATCACCATGAATAGGCCCACCACTGTCAGAACTGACTGCGTGGATCCGCGCCGCACCGCAGCAATGCCCCACCCAAGCAGAACAACAACAGCCAGCGGGCTGATAAGCGCGGCCACCGCAAACATGACCGCAACCAGCACCAGCGCCGACAGGGGCCTGCCTGCAGACCCGCCCGGCGCCTCGGCAGACGGCACCTCGGCAGCCGGCACCTCGGCAGCCGGGCCCTCCCCGGCCAGCACCAACGCCCACAGGGCCAGTGCAAGACCCACCGGATCGAGCGACTGCCCGATCGAGAAGAACACCACCGGCGACAGCGCGAACACCGCAAACCACGAACGGTCCCCCAGCAGCCGCAACAGGGCCATGCCCGCCAGCAGGAACGCGGCGAAGTTCAGCACCAGCAGAATCGCCATGCATTCACCCGGCGAAAGAACAGCGCCAGCACCGGCAGCAAACCAATCGGCGGCGGGGCTGATCAGTGCAGAGCCCGTACGGCCGGGCGCTTCCGGCCAGCCGGCACCCAGCAGTCCATTGGCAATGGGCGAAGCGCACATTCGGTACGACGCGTGCGGCATTTCCCAGCCTGCCGCAATGCACGGCACCTGCCGCAGAATGCCCGCAAGCCCCACACATCCCAGCAGAACAAGCGATGCCATCGCCTGAAAACGCAGGTAACCCCTGCCGGGTGCACCGAGGAACCTTCCTCGACCGCCCAGCAGGGGTGCTGCGATATCAGCCGGTGACCGCATGAATCAGTTGCCGCCCTATGAATCCGAATCAAGCTTCTTCGGCTTGTCCGGCTTCGGTTCCTTAGGCTTTTCAGGCTTCGGCTTTTCCGGTTCCTTAGGCTTTTCGGGCTTCGGCTTTTCCGGTTCCTTAGGCTTGTCGTTTTCCTTCGGCGGCTCCTTCTTGTCGCCCTCGTCCGGCTTGGAGTCTTCGTTCGAATCCTCGACTTCCGGAGCCTTCGTTTCCTTCGGCTTTTCTTCCTTCTTCTGTTCCTTCTTCTTGGTGCTCGGACGGTCGTAGTTGCGCTGCACCGGTGCGTTGCGCGAACCGCCGGACTTGTTCTTCGGCTTTTCAACGTCCGGGAGCTTGCCGCGCTCAGGGAACTTCTCGACGTCCATGCCCTTCATGGCACCCTGCATGTAACTCGTCCACGCGATCGTGGGGTACGAACCACCCGTGATGGATCCACGGCCGCCGTAGGCGCCGATCTCGATGGGTTTGCCCTGGTCGTCGTAGCGGAAGATCGACACCGCTGTTGCCAGCTGCGGGGTGTAGCCGACGAACCACGCCGACTTCGACTCGTCCGACGTACCGGTCTTACCGGCAACCGGACGGCCGAGGTTCGACGCGTAGCTGCCCGAACCGCCCTGCACCACGCGGCTGAGCGCGTAGGTGGTTTCGGCCATGACGTTCTTGTCGAACTTCCTTTCGCCCTTCGTGTCGGGCTTGTACAGCGATTCGCCATCGGGGTTAACCACTTCGACAACAAAGTGCGGTGTGCGCTGAACACCCTCGGCGGCGAAGGTCGCAAACGCCCCTGCCATCTGCAGGGTGGTGGGGCTTGCCGTGCCGAGCACGTTCGAGGCGTTGGAGTCCAGACCCTGCGTGTTCTCCGGCAGGCCGGCACGCACTGCGACGTCCTTTGTCTTGTCAGGGCCCACATCGATGTTGAGCTGCGCGTAGGCGGTGTTAACCGAACTCTGGGTTGCCTTCAGCAGCGTGACCTGGCCGTAGCTGGCACCGCCGTAGTTTTTCGGCGTCCACGTGCCGCCGCCTGGCAGCTGGAACGTCTGCGCCGAACCGGTGAACGAGTCGCTCAGCGTAAAGCCGTTTTCCAGACCGGCCACCAGGGTGAACGGCTTGAAGGTCGAACCTGCCTGTGCGGTGTCCTGCGTGGATGCGTTGTGCATCCGCTTGAAGTAGTCCTTACCGCCGTAGATCGCGCGGACTTCGCCGGTCTTGGGGTCAACCGAGGACAGTCCGACGTGCATACCGGCTTTGAGTTCCGGCAGGTTTTCCACGGACTTGACCGCGGACTTCATCATCTTCTTGTCGATGCCGGTCTCAATCTTCAGGCCGCCGCGGTCAATCTGTTCGTCGGTCAGCCCACCGGCGGTCTTCAGTTCATGGCGCACGGCGTCCATGAGGTAGCCGGTCTGGCCCTTGCGTTCGTTGTCAGACTTGGGCTTTTGGAATTCGGGGAGTTCGACCTTGTCGGCTTGTTCCTGCGTCAGGTAGCCCAGGTCGACCATGTTGTCGATGACGTAGTCGAAGCGCTCCTGCAGGCGCGAAGGGTCTTCGGCCGGGTCTTGTGCGCCCGGCGTCTGAATCATCGCTGCGAATGCTGCGGCTTCTTCGACCGTGAGGTCTTTAGCGTCCTTGTGGAAGTAGGACTGTGATGCCACCTGCACGCCGTAGCTGCGACGGCCCAGGTAGATGGTGTTGAGGTAGTTCGCCATGATCTGGTCCTTGGACAGTTCCTGGTCCAGTTTGATGGCGATGAACATCTCCTTGACTTTGCGCTGCAGGGAGAATTCGTTCGTCAGGTAGTAGTTCTTGACGTACTGCTGGGTGATGGTGGAACCACCGCCGGCGTAGTCGTTCGTGATGATGCCGACTGCCGCGCGGAAGATGCCCTTGATCGAAATACCGCGGTTTTCGTAGAAGGTTTTGTCTTCTGCGGCCTGTGCGGCGTATGCCATGTTCGGCGAGATCTCTTCGGGCTTGAGGATCTCACGGTTTTGGTCTTTGAAAGTGCCGATAACGTCTTTGCCGCCCTTGTAGTAGACGTGGGAAGTCTGGCCGGCGGCTTCGGCGTTGGGTTCGGGGATGGGTGTGAGGGCGTAGCCGATGGTGAACCCGGCAATTGCCAGCAGGAACGCACCGAGCAGGCCGAAGCCCCACAGGCGAGCAGACGGCAGCCAACGCGTCCAGCCCTTCTTGTTTTTTCTCGGATAGTTGAGGAAGCGGCTGGCACTGGAACTCTTTGCCGCTGCCTTTCGCTTAGCAGTGGACACAGTTTTCCCCCAATACGAACAGACAGATCATTTCAGTCAACCACAGTTGACTGGGAGTAGTCCTACAAATGTGCCGAATTTCATTCGGCCTGTTTGATTCCTGTGACGCATCTCAATCACGAGGCGCCGCCCACCTTCCCGCTGCCCTCCCCCAGCTGCCGCTGGGCTGGGTACGGCGAAGGGCCGGTGCTCGGTGCACCGGCCCTTCGCTTAAGCCCAGTCAGCCCTTGAGTCCGGGGAAGTCGGTGTCTGCCCATTCCTGGGCGGTGACGGTGGCTTCGCCGAATTCGGGGTGGAGTTCGAGTTCGCGGGTGCGCAGCTCCACTCGGCGGATCTTGCCGGAGATGGTCTTGGGCAGTTCCGTGAATTCGATGCGGCGGATGCGCTTGTACGGTGCGAGCGTTTCGCGGCAGAACTTCAGAATCGACTCTGCCGTGGCCGCGGTGGGCTCCCAGCCCGGCGCCAGAACGACGTACGCCTTGGGCACTGCCAGGCGGACGGGGTCCGGGGACGGGACGACGGCGGCTTCGGCGACCGCTTCGTGTTCGATGAGTGCGGATTCGAGTTCGAACGGCGAGAGCCGGTAGTCGCTTGCCTTGAAGACGTCGTCGGCGCGGCCGACGAACGTGATGTAGCCGTTTTCGTCTTTCGCTGCGACGTCGCCGGTGTGGAAGACACCGTCGTAGAAGGCTTCGGCGGTTTTGACTTCATCCCCCCAGTAGCCCTGCGTGATGCCGACCGGGCGCGGGTCGAGGATTGCGCAGACTTCGCCTTCATCGCCGAGTTCACCGGTGGCGGGGTCGCGCAGCACGATGTCGTAGCCGGGAAGCGGGCGGCCCATGGAGCCAGGAACCATTTCCTGGCCGGGCGAATTGCCCACCATGAGCGTGGTTTCGGTCTGGCCGAAGCCGTCGCGGATGTCGGTGCCCCATTCGGCGCGCACGCGCGAAATGACTTCCGGGTTGAGCGGTTCGCCGGCGGACATGGTCTTCTGCGGCGGGGTGGGCAGCAGGCCGAGGTCGGCGTGGATGAGCATGCGCCACACGGTCGGCGGAGCGCAGAAGCTGGTCACACCCACCCGTTCCATGGTCTTCATGAGCGCCGCCGCGTCGAAGCGAGCGTAGTTGTAGATGAAGATGCAGGATTCTGCGATCAGCGGGGTGAACAGGTTCGACCACGCGTGCTTAGCCCAGCCGGGGGACGAAATGTTGAGGTGGATGTCACCGGGCTCCATGCCGATCCAGTACATGGTCGACAGGTGTCCCACGGGGTAGGACGTGTGGGTGTGGGCGACCATCTTCGCCTTCGACGTGGTGCCCGAGGTGAAGTACAGCAGCAGGAGGTCGTCGGCTTTTGTCACGCCGTCTGCTTGGAAGTCTTCCGAGGCGCCGGCTGAGTCTGTGTAGGCGAGGTCCTGTTCGCGCTGGGGTTCACCGCCGACGACGATCCGCTTGAGGTCGACTGAAACATCGTCGAACTTCGATGCCGAGGGTGCTTCGACGACGACGTACTGTGCTTTGCCGCGATCGGCGCGGTCCTGCAGGTCGATGGGGCCCAGCTGGACGGTGGTGGGCATCAGCACAGCACCGAGTTTGATGCCGGCGAGCATGGTTTCCCACAGTTCAACCTGGTTGTTGAGCATGACCATCACGTGGTCGCCGCGCTGAACACCGGCTTCGCGGAGGAAGTTGGCCACCTGGTTGGAGCGGCGGCGCAGAGTGTCATAGGAGTAGATGTTCTCCTGACCGTCTTCTTCGACGATCCACAGTGCCGGGTTGTCGTTGCCTTCGGCTACCTGATCGAACCAGTCCAGTGCGAAGTTGAACTCTTCAAAGCGCGGCCAGGTGAATTCACGGCGTGCTGCTTCGAGGTCGGTCCGGTACCGCAGAAGCGTGTCGCGGGCTTCGCGGAAGGTGGTGGTGACATCGCTCATGTGCGATTCTCCTTCTGTGATCTGGGCCTCTTTGCCAGATCTAAGACTAGCCCGCCTCGGGTTGTTCTGCCCACCAGGTCAGCAGAGCGGCCTTGGCCGTTTCGAAATCAGACGGCCCGTTCTCCATCCGCAGCTCCAGCATGTGCTTGTATGCCCGGCCCACAACCGGCCCGGGTGTGATGCCGAGGATCTCCATGATCTGCTGTCCGTCGAGGTCAGGCCTGATGGCGTCGAGCTTTTCCTGCTTCTGCAGGTTCTCGATGCGCCGCTCGAGGTCGTCATAGGCCCGCGCCAGACGGTCTGCCTTGCGTTTGTTGCGGGTGGTGACATCACTGCGGGTCAAGATGTGCAGGCGGGTCAGCTGATCGCCGGCATCCGTGACGTAGCGGCGCACAGCCGAATCGGTCCAACCGGCATCGCCGTATCCGTAGAAGCGCAGGTGCAGCTCCACCAGGCGAGCCACCCGCTTGGTCGTGGCGTTGTCGAAGGCGAGCGCACGCATCCGCCTGCGTACGAGCTTCGCGCCGACAACATCGTGGTGGTAGAAGGTGACCGCACCGTTGGGTTCAAAGCGGCGGGTGTCGGGCTTGCCGATGTCGTGCATGAGCGCGGCAAAGCGGACCGTGAAGTCAGGCACTGAGATTCGCAGCTGCGAATCGGCCGGCAGCGGTTCATCGGCATCGTTGTCTTCTGCTGCCGCGGCATCCGCTTCGGCCTGCTTGCGGGCGTAGCGCTCTTCAAGTTCAACGGCCTGGCGCAGCACCGTCAGCGAATGCCAGTAGACGTCCTTGTGGCGGCCGTGTTCGTCCTTTTCTTCCCGCAGGCGTGCAACCTCGGGCAGGAAGACATCCGCGAGACCGGTTACCACCAGCAGGTCGACGCCCTTCCACGGTGCTTTTCCGCAGATGAGTTTGACCAGTTCGTCCTTAATCCGTTCAGCCGACACGATGTCCATCCGGCCGGCCATGTCGGTCATGGCCTCGCGGACGTCATCGGCGACCTCGAAGTCCAGCTGGGATGTGAAGCGGGCGGCCCGCATCATGCGCAGCGGGTCATCGCTGAAGGAGTCCTCCGCTTTGCCGGGTGTGCTAATCCGGCCGGCTGTGAGATCTTCCAGACCGCCGAACGGGTCAACGAAGACTCGGCCGGGCAGGCGCACCGCCATCGCGCCGATCGTGAAATCACGGCGCACAAGATCGTCATCGAGATTGTCGCCGAAGGCCACAACGGGTTTGCGGGACTCAGAGTCATAGCTTTCAGCCCGATACGTGGTGATCTCAATCTGGAAGCCCTTCTTGACCATCCCGATGGTCCCGAACTTCTTGCCGATATCCCACCACGTGTCCGCCCAGTCGCGGATCAGCCGCACAATGTCATCCGGCCTGGCGTCCGTTGTGAAGTCGAGGTCCGGCATGTCCCGGCCCAGCAGAGCATCGCGCACAGAGCCGCCCACCAAAGCCAGTTCAAAACCGGCATCGGCAAAGGTCCGGCCCAGAGGACCGAGCACATCGTCCAGTTTCTCGAGTGCCTCGCTCAGTCGAATGTGCGCTGTCGCTGCGTCCACGCAGACCTCCTTTTTTGTCCCGTACAAGGGTACCCGCGCGCTCACAGAAGCCGCGGAGGCCCGAACGGTAGGGTAGATCCCATGATTCGACCGCTTCCCAAACCGGGCCCCTTCCCGGTTCGCTCGCAGGCTGTGGAGGAAACCTCCGCCGGCGGGCTCGTGGTCGATTTTTCCTCCCCCGGCCGCGAAGTCGCGGTCATCGCCCGCATCAACCGCGCCGGCAGACTCGAATGGTGTCTGCCGAAGGGCCACCTGGAAGCAGGCGAAACACCCGCCCAGGCCGCCCGCCGCGAAGTCGCAGAAGAAACCGGCATAGAAGGCAAAGTCATCGCGCCCTTAGGCAGCGTCGACTACTGGTTCTCCGCAGCCGGGTTCCGCATCCACAAGGTCGTCCATCACTTCCTGCTGCGCGCAGTAGGCGGGGAACTGACCGTCGAAAACGACCCCGATCACGAGGCGGTGGCAGCCGAGTGGGTCCCCTACGCTGATCTTGGCGAACGACTGTCATTCGCCAACGAACGCCGCATCGCGCTCGCCGCCAGCCGACTCCTGCGATACCCGTCATGAAGATCATCCGCCCGATCGCCGCAGCAGCTGCCGCGGCACTGACAGTCCTGCTGGGAACCACTCCCCTGCCCACCCCAGCGCACGCCCAGCCGGCACAGGAGCAGAGCTCCGCCTCGGCAGAAGAAAAAGACAGCGCCCCCGCCCAGAAGCCCGGTGTCGAGATCACCTCGATCACCCCGTGGCTGGATGACAAGGGCACCCTGTCCATCAGCGGGAACGTGCGCAGCGGTGATGCGGAACTGAAGAAGCCCACGCTGCAGGTGGGTATGTCCACCCAGATTCTCAACTCCACCGACTCCATCAACGCGTGGGCAGACAAAGCCAATCCCCACAGGACGCTGACGACAATCGCCCCGGGCTTCAAACCAGAAGACGGCGATGACGCCATCACAGCAGCCCCCCTGCCGGGGACCATCAAAGCCAACAGCACGGCCCGCTTCAGCGTGACCATTCCCGCCGCAAAGCTGGGCCTGTCAGCCAAAAAGCCGCTGTCCACATGGGGTGCGCGCGGCATCCGCGTTGCCGTCACAACAGAAGCCGGGCCCTTCGGGGAACCGACAACGGCCTACACGACGTGGTACCCCAACCCGAAAATCGACCACACCAAGCTCGGGGTGATCATCCCCGCGACCATCACCCGGTTCGGCCTCGACGGAAAGTACGTCCCCCAAGACCTCGAAAAAGCCGCCGCGGGCGGAGAACTCCGCGACCTTTTGGAAGCGATGAAAAAAGCCCCGGATGCCGCGATCGCCCTCGATCCGCGCCTGGTGGTCAGCATCAGCAGCACCCTCGAAACCCAACAGGCCCCAGAAGAAACAGAAGCGCCCGAATCAGATGGAGAGAGCGAGTCGAAACCGGGCAGCTACAAAGAACTCGAAGCGTTTTGGGACGAATTCCGGGAAGAACTCACCAAACACGACATCATCCCGCTGCCCTACGCTGACGCCGACCTGCGCAGCATCCGCGCCGTGGGCGAAGACAAGCTGGCCGAAACGGCACAAGCTGCCTCTCGCCAGATCACAGAAGCGGTTCCCGAACTTGAAGGCAACGGCAGAATTCTGCGCTACTCCTGGCCGGCAGCGGCAGGAGCCGACAGCAAACACCTCGACACCTTCCACTCGACCGGGCACGACGCCCTGTTGCTGAGCGAAGACCAGCTGCCAGCAGAAACTTCGTACACATCGAACGCCCGGGCCCGCATCACCGCTGACGATGTCGGATCCAACATCCCGGTGCTCGTCACCAACCGCGACCTCAACGAAGCCCTCGGCATCACCCAGGCAACGCGGACAGGCGACGACACACCCGGCGAAGCTGACGGCGCCGACGGTCCTGAAGCTCAGCCCAGCGAGCGCCCCCACTCCCCCAGAACAGCCGAAGACATCAGCCGCACCATCGCACTGACCGCAGCCATCACCTCGGAACGGCCCTTCGACCAGCGCTCCATCCTCATGAGCCTGCCCCGCCACACAGCAGAAGCAGACTGGGCAGACCTGGCAGCCATGCCGGAAGACCTCCCGTGGCTTGACCCCATCAGCCTGCCGCAGCTGGAGAAAAGCGAAGAATCCGACCGCGGAGCATTCGTCACCGCGCAGAAGACAACCCTGCCGGCCCCCACGCTGGCGCCCCTGCCCGGCCTGTACACAGACATCGGCGTCTTCGATTCGCTTTTCGCCAACCCCACAGAAGCCCGCACCGCCGATTCGCGCATGCTCCTGACCTGCGCATCCGTCGGCTGGCAGAATCAACCCGCAGATCTTGACGAATGCGTCGAAAGCGCTACCAAAGCTGCCGAAGGCTTCGGCGGGCGAATCGGCATCGAGCAGGGTTCAACCGTCCTGCTGGTCACCGGGGAATCGACCACAATCCCGATCACGGTGCACAACAATTCGACGCGCGAAGCCGAACTCTCCGTCAACCTGCGCCCCCAAACAGCACAGCTGCAGGCCGAAACCTCACCCACCCAGACCATCGGCCCGGGCGAACACGCCCGCTTCACCGTCCCCGTCAAAGGCATCGCCAACGCCGACGTGCCCGGCCGCATCAACCTCATCGCAGCTGACGGCACCACAATCCCCACCGACGAAGAAATGCTCGTGCGCGTCCGCGCTGACTGGGAGAACATCGGCACCGCCATCGTCGGCACCGGACTGGCCATCGTGTTCGTCGTCGGCCTGTACTTCTCCGTCCGCCGCGGCCGACCCAAGATCCCCCAAAGCCAACTCGAAGCGGCCATGGCGCGCGCAGAAAGCCAAAACGACTAGTCCCCCTGAGGAGTTTTGTGAGCACATCAAAAGCAGCATCATTCGCCAAATCCTCAGCGATCATGGGAGCCGGCACGCTCGTCTCCCGCATCCTGGGGCTGGCCAAGACCATGCTGCTGACCGTGGCCATCGGCGTCACAATCGGCGGTGCCGCCGACGCCTTCGACGTTGCCAACAAAATTCCCAACAACCTCTACATGCTGCTGGCCGGCGGAGTGCTCAACGCCGTCCTCGTCCCGCAGATCGTCCGCGCGGCAGAACAGCCCGACGGCGGCAAGGACTACACCGACAGGCTGCTGACCCTGTCGATCCTGCTGCTGGGCGGACTCACCATCATCGCCACCGCGGCCGCCCCGGTGCTCATCTGGCTGTACTCGTCATCCACGTGGTCGGCAGAACAGACCTCACTGGCCGTCGCCTTCGCCTTCTGGTGCCTGCCTCAGCTGTTCTTCTACGGCCTGTACACAATGCTCGGCCAAGTGCTCAACGCCAATTCGTCCTTCGGGCCCTACATGTGGGCGCCGGTTCTGAACAACGTTGTGGCCATCGCCGGACTGATCGTGTTCATTTGGATGTTCGGCCCCGGCTCCGAAGGCCAACACCCCGTGGGCGATTGGACCGGGCCCATGATCGTCGTACTCGCCGGATCCGCAACACTCGGCGTGGTCTCCCAGGCCCTCGTTCTGATCTGGCCGCTGAAACGCATGGGCTTCCGCTACACACCCCGCTTCAATTTCCGAGGCGTCGGGCTCGGCACAGCCGCGCGTGTTGCCGGCTGGACCTTCGGTGCGCTGGTCGTGGGCCAGCTGGGCTTCCTCGTGATTTCCCGCGCGGCTGCGCTGGGCACATCCCAAGGCGGCGAAGTCAGCGCCTCAAACGCCGCATACACAATCTCCTACCTGATCTTCATGCTGCCGCACTCACTCGTCGCGGTATCACTCGCAACGGCACTCTTCACACCGCTGTCAAAATACGCCGCAGCCGACGACACCGCCGCCGTGAAAGACAGCTTCCGCACCGGGGTGAACCTCGTCGGCCTGGTCAACATGTTCTTCACCGCAGCCTTCATCGCACTGGCCGGGCCTGCCGCCATGGTCGTCGGCGGGGCGGGCTTCGAACAGGCCCGAGCGCTCAGCCTGGTCATCATCGCCATGATCATCGGACTGGTCCCCTTCAGCGCCAACTACCTGCTGCAGCGGGTGTTCTACGCCTACGAAGACGCCAAAACCCCGTTCTGGATCAACCTGCCCCAAGTGGTGCTGACCTCCATCGGCGTGATCCTTTCCGCCCTCTTCCTGCCACGCCACCTGATCGTTGCCGGCATCGGCCTGTCAATGAGCACCGGCTACACCATCGCAATGCTGCTGTCGTTCATCCTGCTGCACAGGAAGATCGGCAACCTCGGCGGCAAGCGGATCGTGTTCGCTCACCTCAAATTCACCGTGGCAGCTGCCCTATCCGGTGTCATCGGCGCATTCCTGCTGAGCCGACTGGGCGACTTCTGGGCAACCCGGGCAACCGCGTTCATCACCGCGGCCGGCATCGGCATGATCATGCTGATCATCTACTTCGGCATCTGCTGGGCCCTGCGCGTTCCGGAACTCCGCTCACTCATCACCACGGTCCGGGCCAAACTCGGCCGCTGATCTTCTTTTCAGACAATGGCGGTTAGAATCAAAAGCCACAGAACACACGGGAGGTGGGACAGCTGACAAGCGCAGACCGCGGCACAGTCATCGCCGACCGCTACGTCATATCGGAAGTGCTCCGACCCTGGCTTCCCGACCACCCGGAAGCAGGCCAGGTCAACCTCGGCCTCGACGCTGTCCTCGACACCCCCGTCATCGTCTACACCGCCCATGAAGACACCGCGGCCGGCCTCTTCAGCACCGCCAACCGCGCCGCCCTGCTGGCTGATCCGCGCATCCCCGCCATCACAGATGTCGGCATGCAGGACGACCTCGTGTACATCGTGTGCGAACGCACCGGCGGCACCCCTCTGTCGAAAATGCTCGCGGGCGGACCCCTCACGGTCGACCAGGCAACAGCCGTCGTCGGCGAAGTCGCCACAGCACTCACCCACGCCGACAAACGCGGCCTGCACCACCTGATGCTCGGCCCCGAATCCGTTGCGGTCACCCCCGAAGGCGAAGTCATCATCCGCGGAGTCGGCATCGATGCCGCAGTCGCCGACGCCGTCGAAGACCTCGAACTCGACATGCTCACGTCCAGCCGCGCTGCCCGCCGCGACGCCCTGGACATCATCAACATCTTCTACGCCGCAATCACCGGCCACTGGCCCGACGACCACGGCCGGGCCGGCCTTCCCGCAGCCGGACGCAAAAACCGCCGCATCACACCCGTCGGCGCTTTCACGAACGACCTTTCCGACGACCTCGAAGTATTCCTCTCCGGGGTTGTCGGCGGCACCGACCCCGGCCCCCGCTCCCCCAGCGAAATCGTTCGCTACCTGGGCGAATGGGACACAGGCCTTCTGACCGAACTGCCGCAGCTGTCCCGCACAGAAAGCGAACTGTTCGCCGAAAGCGCCGGCCCCACACACCCAGAACCCGACGAAGTTGCACCGGAAGCCAGCGCATCCGACGCCCAGATGGCCAACGCCTGGGCCCGCATCGGGCTTGTGCGCCCCGGAGTTTCCGGCGCCGCCGCCGGCGTCAGCGGAAGCGGCGTCACCCCCTATGACGACCGCATGAAAATGGCGAAAGCCACCCGCTTCCCGCTGTCGCCTGACCAGCTGAGCGGCAAACCCGAATGGACCGCCGAAGACTCGACGCCAAGCACCGTCAGCGCGCACGATCCCAACCTCACCGCGCCCATCATGCGCCGTGACGAATCAGACCCCACCACGCAGGCCATGCCCATCGTCCACGAACCCGAAGAACCCGCCGCGGACGACGGCGACGGTTCATGGTTCCTGGGTGGAATGTTCCAAACCCGCGAACAGGAATACGCGCGTCAGCGCGCCGAATACGATCACGAACGCCGCCTGCGCGAACACGCCCGCCAGCGCGCCGAACAAGCACAGGCAGCAGAACGCGCCCAGGCGACAGACAACCAGCCGGCCCAGCAGCCGGCTGAAGCGCGACCGCAGGCACCCATCGTCAAAAGCGCCCCAGCGGCCACACCGGCACCCAACCAAACCAAACGCACAGCGGCAGGAACCGGCGCCGCGGCAGCCGGCGGCACCTCGGCGGCAGCTGGTGCTGCGGCCAGCAGTGCCGCAGTCCGCAGCACTGCCAGCGGTTCCGCAGCCGGCACCTCGGCAGCTGAGAAAGCCCAGAACAGCCAAACCAAGCGTTCAAAGAAGGGGCGCGGACCCGTCTACACGGCACTCGCGCTCATCACCGCCGGCATCATCGTGCTGGTGATCGCAATCATCTGGATGTATCAGGCCGGCGGCGGCGACACCGACACTGCGACCCCACAGCCGGCACCCGAAACCAGCACACCGGCACCCGCCGAAACGCAGGAAGCAGCTGAACCGGTCAAGGTGAAGATCACCAAGGCCAAACCACTCGACCCGCAAGGCGATGGAACGGAAAACAACGCGGCAGCCAAGAACGTCCTCAAAAAGAAGGGCGAATGGACCTCCGACCGCTACAACACGCCCGAATTCGGGGGACTCAAAGACGGCCTCGGCCTCGAACTGACTCTGGAAGGCGAACAGAAGCTCACCAAAGTCGTACTCGACTCCAAAGCCAAGGGCGGTTCCTACGAAATCCGGGTGGGCGACGACCCCGAAGACGCCAAAACCATCGGCACCGGCGAGTTCGGCAAGAAGACCGAAGTCGAATTCGACAAACCCGTCGAAGCCGACAGCTTCTACGTGTGGATCACCGAACTGCCCACCTACGAAGGCAATTCCAGGGCGGCCTTCAGCCGCATCACCGCCTACGCAGAAGAAAACTGAGACCGGCCTCGCAGGCGGCACTCAACAGCACAGGAATAACACCCCAAACACCATCGTTGACCCAAAAGAAGATAACCGCCGGCAGCTAAGCCGGAGCAGCGCTTCCAAGGAGAACACCCGTGACCAATAAGAAGCTCATCATCGTGGGCTCCGGACCAGCCGGATACACCGCCGGCGTCTATGCCGCCCGCGCCGGATTCGAACCGCTCATCATCGCCGGCTCAGTCACCGCCGGCGGTGAACTGATGAACACCACTGACGTCGAGAACTTCCCCGGTTTCCCCGAAGGCATCCTCGGCCCAGACCTCATGGAGAACATGCGTCAGCAGGCTGAGCGCTTTGGAGCGGAAGTCATGTACGACGATGTCAAGACCATCGACTTCTCCCCCGGCGCACACCGCCTGACCACCGAAATGGGCGAAGAGTTCACAGCTGAGGCCGTCATCCTCGCGACTGGTTCGGCTTACCGCGAACTGGGCCTGGCCAACGAAAAGGCACTCACCGGCAAGGGCGTCAGCTGGTGTGCAACCTGCGATGGCTTCTTCTTCAAGGACCAGCACATCGCGGTGGTTGGCGGTGGCGATTCCGCAATGGAAGAAGCCACCTTCCTGTCGCGCTTCGCTTCGAAGGTCACCCTCATCCACCGCCGTCAGGGCTTCAGCGCATCACACGCAATGGTCAAACGGGCCGAAAGCGACCCCAAGATCGAATTCCTGCTCGACGCCGAAGTCTCCGCAGTGCACGGCGACGACAAGCTCACCGGAGTCACCGTGCGCAGCACCGCCAACGGTTCAGAGTCCGAACTCGACATCACCGGCCTGTTCATCGCAATCGGCTCCGACCCCCGCACAAGCCTGTTCAAGGATCAGCTCGACCTGCACGACAACGGCTACATCAAGGTCGACGGACGGTCGTCGCGCACCAGCATCGAAGGTGTCTTCGCTGCCGGCGACGTCGTAGACTCGGTGTACCGTCAGGCCGTCACAGCAGCCGGATCTGGCTGTGCGGCAGCCCTCGACGCTGAAAAGTATCTGGCCGACCGCGCCGATAAGGAGTAATCATGTCTCAAGAAGTCACCGACGCCGATTTCGAGGCGGAAGTCCTCAAACACGACAAGCCCGTCCTCGTCGACTTCTGGGCCCCGTGGTGCGGCCCCTGCCGTCAGGTTGGCCCGATTGTCGACCAGATCGGCGAAGAGAACGCCGACAAACTCAAGGTCGTCAAACTCAACACGGACGACAACATGAAGACCGCCGCCGAGTACGGCATCACCGGCATTCCCGCCATGTATGTCTTCAAGGACGGCAAAGTCGTCAAGGAGATCGTCGGCGCCCGGCCTAAGCCGGCGCTTGAAGAAGAGCTCGCCGAATTCATCGGCTGATCTTCACAGATCACTGTTCAGGCGCCCAATGTAAACTCATTGGGCGCCTTGCACGTTATCGGAAGAGTTTATGGACACCTTTTTTTCGCACGGGAACAGCGATCCCATCATCGCGGTGACCAAAGGCCACCTGAGCCGTTTGGGCTACAAGGTGGGTGATGCAGACGACCCCGTATTCGATTATGTGTTCGAATCGGGCCTGCGTCAGTTCCAGCAGGATCGCGGAATCGTTGTCGACGGAGTGCTGGGAAAGGAGTCTCTTGACGAAATCGAGTTGGCTCGCTTCCGCCTGGGCGACCGCATTCTGAAATATGATCCCAGCCGCCCGCAGGTAGGTGATGACGTTGCTGACCTGCAGAAACGTCTTGCAAACCTCGGTCTGCTCACCGCGCGGATCAACTTTCGGTTCGAAGAAGCTACGGATTCCGCCGTGCGCAGTGCCCAGCGGCAACTGGGCCTGAACCCCGACGGCGTCGTCGGACCGAAGACCATCAAGGCTCTCAACGACGTTCACCGAGACCACGCAGTCGGCAACCTTTTCAATCTGACCGAGCGCGCACGGGTGAAGTCCCTCGGCCCGTCTCTGGCTGGTCAGGTCATTGTTCTGGAATCAGCTGCGTCATACCGCCACTTCCCCACTCAGGAATTCACCCCCGAACAGGCTGAGTTCGAGCGTCGCATCAGCGACGACATTGCCCGTCGCGTTGACGGTCGACTCACTGCCATGGGTGCCGCCGTCGTGCACGCAGCGGATGACAACCCGCGGATTGCAGACGATCTTCGGGCATCAGCGCTGATTTCCATTGCACAGGACAACAGCCCCTCTCCCCTGCCCAACGGCGTTGCCACCTACTACTTCGGATCTACCAAGACACCGTCGATTTTCTCCCCTGTTGGCAGGGAACTGGCAAACCTTGTCTCACGTGAAATTGCATCGCGCACTCCCCTGCTGGACTGCCGATCGCACGCGAAGTCATGGGAATCTCTGCGCGTTTTGAACACACCGAAGATCTACGTGCTGGCCGGCTACGCCAGCAACGAGCACGATCATGCTCTTCTCGAGGACGCGGACGTCCGGGCAGACCTTGCCGAAGCTATTGTCGCTGCAGTACAGCGGCTTTTCCTCACAGAACAGAACGACTACGACACGGGAACACTCGATTTGAGCAACGTCCCGTGGGCGTCGCGCTCCTAAGGCCCCGCAAAAGCGCTAAGGCTCCGCAAAAGCGCTTACAGGCAATAGAAAAGGCCGGCACCGTGTGGTGTCGGCCTTTTCTTTTGCCTTGTTCTAGGGAATTACATTCCAAGTGCGTCGATAATACGCTTCAAGTCCTTTTCATCGGCGAATTCAACGCTGATGCGGCCCTTGCGCTTCCCCATCGAAATCTTGACTCGCGTGTCCAATTTGTCGCCAATCGTGCGAGCAATCGATTCGAGTTCAGGGTTCGGCGTCGATGTTTCACGTGAAACGGGCTTGTCGTCTCCCCTGTTCATGAGGACTACGGCTTCTTCCGTTGCACGAACAGATAGTCCTTCGGCCACGATGCGCTGTGCCAGAACTTCCATATGCGCGGCATCGTTCAGCCCCAAGAGAGCACGGGCGTGCCCTTGCGACAGAACACCAGCAGCAACACGGCGCTGCACCAAGCCGGGAAGCTTCAGGAGGCGCAGGGTGTTGGAGATCTGCGGGCGCGAACGTCCAATGCGCTCCGACAGTTCGTCCTGCGTGCACTTGAAGTCTTCAAGAAGCTGCTGATAAGCAGCGGCTTCTTCAAGCGGGTTGAGATCAACTCGGTGAAGGTTCTCAAGAAGTGCATCGCGAAGCAGATCATCGTCGCGAACATCGCGGATGATTGCCGGAATCTCCTTGAGACCAGCTTCCTGCGATGCGCGGAACCGGCGTTCACCCATGATCAACTGGTACGACGGTTTATTCGCATCCACCACCCGCACAACTACGGGCTGAAGAACGCCTACTTCTTTAATGGAAGTAACCAGTTCTGCCAGGGCGTCTTCATCAAAGACATCGCGAGGCTGACGGGGGTTCGGCGCGATCTGTTCGACTGGAATCAGGCCAAATGCTGCACCGGGAACGTTCTGCAGATCCGTTTCACGTGAAACATCCTGCTGTGTTTCACGTGAAACATTCTTCTTTGCAGCCGCCGTGCTCTTCTTTGTGCCTGTAGACGGGGACTTCGTGACACGTGTTGCAGACTTTGCCCCAGTCTTTGATCGGGGAGTGGTCTTCGCAGTCTTCGCCTTAGTACGCGACTGCCTCATTCCTACAGCCGGATCGACCTTTGTTTCACGTGAAACATTCTCTTTCTTTTCGCCTTCACCGGTGAAGAAGACGTCAATTGGTCGTTCGTCGCTGACGACATCCGGGATGAGCGCGCCGATTCCGCGCCCCAGGCCACGACGACGCGACTTCGGTGCTTCACTCATTGTGCTCTACTCCTCGGTTTGCAATTTCTTCGGCGGCTTCACGGTACGACAGCGCTCCAGAAGAATTCGGATCATAGGTGATGACTGTCTGTCCATAACTCGGCGCTTCGGATACGCGCACAGAGCGGGGGATAGGGGTATTAAGGACCTGCTTGGGGAAGTGGTTGCGCACGTCTTCAGCTACTTGAGCGCTGAGGTTCGTGCGGCCGTCGAACATGGTCAGCAGGATTGTTGTCAGTTCCAGTGAGGGGTTGAGGTGCTTCTGAATCAGCCGAATGTTGTTCAGCAGCTGGCTCAGTCCTTCAAGCGCGTAGTACTCACACTGGATGGGAATGATGACTTCGTTGGCAGCAACGAAAGCGTTGACAGTCAAGAGTCCCAGGCTGGGCGGGCAGTCAATGAACACGTAGTCAACGCGAGAACCTTCATCCTCACGCTTCTTGAGATACTCCTGCAGGGCACCTGACAGTCGCTGTTCGCGGGCGACCTTTGACACCAATTCGATTTCAGCACCCGCAAGGTCGATGGTTGCAGGAACTACGGCAAGTGTTTCGAAATCGGGACAGTAGGCGACGGTGTCCGCCATATCCATGTCATCGATGATGACGTCGTAGATACTCGGGACATCGGTCGAGTGCTCAATGTTGAGAGCGGTACTTGCATTGCCCTGAGGGTCCGAATCGATGACAAGCACCTGCAGCCCCTGCTTGGCAAGGGCTGCTGCGAGGTTGACCGCTGTCGTCGTCTTTCCCACGCCGCCTTTTTGATTGGCGACGGTGAAGATTCTTGTTGAGTCCGGTTTGGGGAAGGTCGTTTCTGAGAGACGGGCTGCACGGCGGTTATCGCGTGCAATTGCCGCACCCAGGGGAGTCGACTCATCCAAGATAGGCATTCGCCCTCCATTCGCGCGGTGGGTTTTGATTACTGCCTATTCTACGCGTTTCACGTGAAACATCACGGCGCAAGAATAGAACAGTAATCGAACACTCAGCGGCGAATGACTTCGACTACACGGGTGGGCTGTTCTAGGATTCCTTCGCCCACGTGCTTGATGACGGGGGACTGGCAACGGTGAGCTTTCACTGCCTTCTTGGACTTGTAGATCTCTTCCTGCGCGCGGTCGCCCTTGATGGCAAGAAGACGTCCTTCAGGACTCAGCAGGGGAGCGCACCACTCAATGAGCTGAGGGAGTGCCTTCACTGCACGGGCGGTGACGGCAGTGAACATTTCGATGTCCACGAGTTCTTCGGCCCGGGCACGAACAATGCGCACGTTGTCGATGCCCAGGTCATCCACGACCATCGTGAGCCAATCAACCCGACGTTCCATTGCCTCAATGAGAGTGAACGAAACATCGGGGCACGCAATGGCCAGGACAAGTCCGGGAAGCCCCGCACCGGAGCCTACGTCGCCGACTGTGTCACCGGGCTCAAGCAGCTCTTTCACAACCGCACAGTTGAGGATGTGCCGAGTCCACAGCCGATCGAGTTCTCGCGGGCCGATGAGGCCCCATTCAACGCCCGTTGTGGCCAGGTGCTGAGCGTAGGCCTCGGCCAGCGGCAGACGGTCGCCGAAGACCTCTGCCGCGGCCTGGGGGAGTGGTTCGATCATGACAGGCTGATGACCACGTGGCGCTTGGGTCCTTCGTCTTCGGATTCCGAAACCAGTCCGGCGCGTGCAACCTGGTCGTGAATGACCTTGCGTTCAAAGGAGTTCATGGGCTTCAGGGCCACGGATTCGCCGGTTTCCTTGACCTGGTCGATCTTCTTGTTGGCCAGTTCCTTCAGCTGGTCGCGGCGGCGGTTGCGGAACCCATTGATGTCGAGCATGAGCCACGAGCGCTGCCCGGTGGCCGTCTGCACGGCAAGGCGGGTGAGTTCCTGCAGCGAGTTGAGAACGTCGCCGTCACGGCCCACGAGGATGTCGACCTCGGAGTCGTCTTCCGGTGGGACAATGGCAACCTGTGCGCGGCCTTCAACGACGTCGATGTCGATGTCACCGTCGAGGTCGACAATGTCGAGGAGCTCTTCGAGGTAGTCCGCGGCGATGTCGCCTTCTTCTTCGAGAAGTTCGGCGCGGGTGGGCTTCTTGTCTTCTGTGGAGTCAGTCATCGTCGCTCACTTCTTCTTTTTCTTCTTCTTCTGACGATTCTTGCTGATGGGCTGTTGGCGCTGGCCGCCCTTCTTGACCGGTGCTTCGTCTTCGACCTTGGGCTGCATGTGCTTCGGCAGTGCGCGGCCCTTCTTGGCATAGCGGGCCTGCATTTCCTTTTCAGCCTTGGAACCGGGTGCAGGCATGTTGCGAATGACGATGAACTGCTGAACCATCGTCCACGTGTTGGTGGCCAGCCAGTAGATGAGCACACCAAGCGGGAAGTAGATGCCGCCGACGGCGAAGATGATGGGGAACAGGTACAGAAGCATCTTCTGCTGCTGCATGAACGGGTTATCCATGGCCTGCGCAGACATGTTCTTGGACATCATCTGCTTCTGCGTAATGAACTGCGTGGCAGCCATGATGATGATCATGACGGCGGTGAGGACCTTGACACCGAGGCCGTCGCTCATGAAGGTGTCGCGCAGGTAGATGCCGAAGATGGTGGCATTGTCCATCTGCTGCGCGAGCTGCTGCGTCATGCCGCCGATGGCGCCCATCTTTCCGGCAGCGATGTCCGGGACGTTGTGGATGACGCGGAACAGCGAGAAGAAAACTGGAATCTGAACCAGCATCGGCAGGCAGGAGGCCAGCGGGTTGGTGCCGTGCTTCTTGAACAGGGCCTGCTGTTCTTCGGCCATCTGCTGGCGGGAGTACTGGTCGCGCTTGCCCTTGTACTTTTCACGCAGCCGCTGCATGTCCGGCTGGAGCAGCTGCATTTTGCGCTGCGCCTTGATCTGGTAGACGAACAGCGGAATGAGGATCGCGCGAATGAGCATTGTCATTGCGATGATCGCAACTGCCCACGTCCACCCGTTTTCAGCGGGCATGCCGATGGCAGTGAAGATCTCGTGGAACAGACGGAGGATCCACGCGATAACCCACTGAATGGGCTTCAGGATTGTGTCCATGAAGTTTTCGTTCTCCTTGGCGGTCAGTCGGCCGTGTCTATTGTGCCACCCTTCGCGGATCGGGCCTTCATAGTGCGAGATTGCTTCTCCATGAAGGACCCGGGCACATAGTCGAGGCCGCCGGGTGAAAAGGGGTTGCATCGCAGCAGGCGCCACGTGGTTGCGATGGCGCCGCGGACTGCACCCTGGACTTCAAAGGCGTCGAGCGCGTATTTCGAACACGACGGGTAGTACTTGCACCTGTCGCCGTAGAGCGGTGAGATGAGTTTTCTGTACAGCCTCATGAGCCATACGAATGGCATACGAGGTGCCAGCCGGATTCCGTGCAGGGTTCGGCTGCCGTCGTGTGGCACCGGGGGCAGGGACGACGGGGTGTGCTCAGAGTCTTTGGTCAGCATGGATGCGCTGCAGTGCCGTCTGGACGCTGTCTTTGAGCTCTGCGTAGTCGGAGTGCGCTGCCTTGGGGTGGGCGCGTATGACGTAGTCGCCGGTCAGCTGGTCGATGAGTTCGGCGCTGATGGCGCGCAGTCGCCTTTTGACGAGGTTGCGGGTGACGGCGTTGCCTACGGCTTTGGAGACGATAAAGCCCACGCGCGGGGCGTGGGCAGTATCGAGGTCGGCATGGACGACCAGCGTCTGGCTGCCCGCTTTTCTTCCTGAGCGGAAGATCCGCTTGAAGTCTTCGGGGCGCCGGATGCGGTTCCGTGCCGGAAGCACGTCAGGCTGAAAGGTTTGCGCGGCCCTTGCGGCGACGAGCGGCGAGGACAGAACGGCCTGCACGCGTGCGCATACGGGCGCGGAAGCCGTGGGTCTTGGCGCGCTTGCGGTTGTTGGGCTGGAAAGTACGCTTGCTCACTTGTTTCTCCGTCTAGGTCAGTCTGTGCCCGAAGATCAGGCGTTTGGCGCAGATCTTCCTGTGAAAGCTTCAGGGGCTGTCTTGCTTCCTGCGCCTTCAGGCCAAGGGGAAGTTCACACAACTCAAACGGGCCCACAAACACAGGACGCTCAAGCTTAGCCCCTTCTGCCCGCCTTGGTCAAAACGAGTTGGCACCGGTGTAGGGCTCACGATCCGCGCGTTGTCGCGGATCATAGGGAATGTGCACAGCCGTCCGTGGAGAACTTTGAACTTACATTTATGTGGTTCACGGAGTCGTTCACACGATGTTCACGGACGGATCCACAAATAACATCCGTGTAGTTATCCACAAAGTTGTCCACGATTGTGCATATCTTGGACCCTGGCATCGATTTGCTCCACATTCTGTGGAAAACTATGGGGACTGATTCGGAGTTCATTTCACATGTGTGGATAAACCTTGGGAAGGTCGATGAGCGACAAGACACGACTGCAGGAGATCTGGCAAGCGGTTCTCAATGCCCTTATGGCCGATCCCGCAATTCAGGCCCGTCACAAGGGCTTCCTTGCACTCGCGGTTCCCACCGCGCTTGTCGGTGACGAACTGATCGTCCTGTCGGTGCGCAATGACCTGACGCGCAAAACCCTCGAAGTCGACCTTCGGGACCGCCTGCAAGAGGAATTCTCCCGGGCGCTGGGCAAGTCCGTAACCTTTGCGATTGCTCTTGATGAGAACCTCGAACTGCCCGGTGACAACGAACCTGTCGAAGACGACAGCACAGATTCCGCAGCACCGGCAGCACCCCCGGCACCGGCACCTCGGGCGCCGATCGGCTCCCAGCCCCCGGCAGCCGCCCCGATCCCTTCCGTTCCGCACCATGCGGCACCGGCAGAACCGGCACCCGCCGTGAGTTCCGCCTCGGAAGAAGAGGACAGCGGCTTCACCGCGGCGGCCAGCGGAGCCGCGGATCTCAACCCGAAGTACACGTTCGACTCGTTCGTCATCGGGGCATCGAACCGGTTCGCCCACGCGGCAGCGCTGGCCGTGGCGGAAGCACCGGCGAAGGCGTACAACCCGCTGTTCATCTACGGCGAATCCGGACTGGGCAAAACCCACCTGCTGCACGCCATCGGCCACTACTCCATGCAGCTGTTCCCCAACCTGCGGGTGCGATACGTCAGCTCGGAGGAGTTCGTCAACGACTTCATCAACACGGTCGGTTCGTCGACCACGTCTAATTCGCTGCGACCGGCTTTCCAGAAGCGCTACCGCGAAGTCGACATCCTCATGATTGACGACATCCAGTTCCTGCAGGGCAAAGACGCGACCGTCGAAGAGTTCTTCCACACGTTCAACGCCCTGCACAACGAACAGAAGCAGGTCATCATCACCTCGGACCAGCCGCCGAAGCTGCTCAGCGGCTTCGAGGAGAGGCTGCGGTCGCGCTTCGAGTGGGGTCTGCTGACGGATGTGCAGCCGCCGGACCTCGAAACTCGCTTTGCGATTCTGCGCAATAAGGCAACGGGGGAGAACCTCGATGTTCCGGATGACGTTCTGGAGTACATTGCCTCTCGCGTGTCGTCGAATATTCGCGAACTGGAAGGCGCGCTGATTCGCGTGACCGCGTTTTCGAACCTCAACGATCAGGTCATCGACGTCGATCTTGCCGAAACTGTGCTCAAGGATTTCATCACGCAGGATGACACTCCGGAGATCACGGCACTCGACATCATGGGCCAGACCGCCCAGTACTTCAGCCTGACCCTGGAAGATCTCAAGGGCACCAGCCGTTCGCGCACACTGTCGACTGCCCGGCAGATCGCCATGTACCTGTGCCGTGAGCTCACAGATCTGTCGCTGCCGAAGATCGGCCAGGCCTTCGGCGGCCGCGACCACACGACGGTCATGCACGCGGTGAAGAAGATCAAAACGCAGATGGCCGAGCGCAGGGCCCTGTATACGCAGGTCACAGAGCTGACAAACCGCATCAAACAGCAGCACCGGCTGTAGGAAAGCGTGATTCCACACTTGTGGAAAAGTCGGTGGATAACAGGATTTTTCTGTTATCGAACCTCTGGAGGGATGACAGATCGTCCGTGGATGACTGTGTAATCACATCGATGTAAGCAACAGGCGTCCACGGAAGACCACCGATTCATGAACAGAGTTGTCAACGGGGTCTGTGTGGCGCTTGGCCGCATAGACTTTCGATGACATCGATGTAATTCCACAGGTTCCACAGGGCCTAATACTGCTTCTGTACTTACTCAAAGACTCAAGAGGGAACCCGCCGATTGCTTTGACGGGCTCCGAATGACATTTCTGTCGACAGGGTTCTCGACTGCTGCGAGGCGAAGTTCTGCGATAACGCCGCTGACATGTGGTCACAGTTCCTGGCCGCCGTTGTTCCCAGCCCGCTCGGCGTGTAATGTTGCTTTCTGCTTATGCTGCGACTAGTGCGCAGGCGATGAAGGCTGGAATCCTCGGGTTTGCCGGGAAGAACCGACCAGGAGAGATGTGAACGCTGAAGCTGCTCAGTCCGTGAAGTTCAAAGTGGACCGCGATGTCCTGGCCGACGCCGTAACGTGGACGACCAAGTCGATTCCGCAGCGCCCCGCTGTCCCGGTTCTCACCGGTCTTCTCATCACTGCTAATGCCGATGGCTCGGTTGATCTGGCTGTTTTTGACTACGAGGTTTCGGCTCGCGCTCGCATTGCCGCCGATGTCGAGGTGGAGGGCACCATCCTGGTGTCCGGTCGCCTTCTTGCTGACATTGCTCGCGCTCTTCCGCCGCAGCCTGTTGTGTTCGAACTCGATGGAACCAAGGTCAGCGTGACGTGCGGATCTTCGCGCTTTGCTCTGATGACCATGCCGGTCGAGGAATACCCCGCACTTCCAGAGGTTCCCGAAACCACGGGTGTCATTTCGGCTTCGGATTTCCAGTCCGCTGTCGGTCAGGTCAACATCGCCACGTCGAAGGACGAAACCCTGCCGATCCTCACCGCTATGCGGGTTGAGATCGAAGGCGACCGCGTCACCCTCCTGGCCACTGACCGTTACCGCCTGGCGGTTCGCGAATTCACCTGGAACCCGCGCAACCCGCAGGTCGAAGCGGTTGCCCTGGTCCGAGGCAAGACGATGGCCGAAGCCGCTAAGGCTATGAGCGGCGACATCGAGATCGCCCTTGCCGAATCCGGCGGCAAGGAAATGCTGGCGTTTTCATCTGAAGGCCGCGTCACCACGTCTCTGCTGGTGGAAGGCGACTACCCGAAGGTCCGTTCGCTGTTCCCCAAGGACGTTGCGATCACCGCCGTCCTGGAGACGAGCGCTCTTCGCGAAGCCGTGCGCCGTGTATCGCTCGTGGCCGAACGCAACAGCCCCATCAAGTTTGAGTTCGCCGACGGTTCGCTGGTGCTGCGCGCCGGGGCCGGTGATGACGCCCAGGCGACCGAAGCTCTGCCGGCGACCATTGAGGGCGAAGACATCACGACCGGCTTCAACCCCGGCTACATTGCCGAGGGTCTCGCACAGATCGACACTCCCTTTGTGCGGTTCTCGCTGACCGAACCGAAGAAACCGGTTGTCATCTCGGGCATGACCGAGGCTGACGGCGAAGAAGACACGTCGTACCGCTACCTCCTCATGCCGATTCTGCGATTCTGACGGCGGGCCCATGTGGGTCAGTCGGCTGATTCTGGACCAGTTCCGCTCCTATTCGCGGCTTGATCTTGAACTTGCCCCCGGGGTGACGGTTTTCCTTGCCCCCAACGGCTGGGGCAAGACGAACCTGGTTGAGGCTCTCGGCTACGTTTCGACTCTGCGCAGCCACCGTGTGACAAACGACTTCCCCCTTGTGCACACCGGTAGCGAGCGGGCCGTTGTGTCTGCCCTGGCCCACCGGGGCAAGCGGCAGGTGCGGGTTGAAGTCACGATCAAGGCCAAGGGTGCGAACACCGCGCGGATCAACAAGCAGGCCGTGCGGGTGCGGGAACTCTTAGGTCTGCTGCCGGCGGTCGTGTTCGCCCCGGAGGACCTCGGTTTGGTCAAGGGCGAACCCGCTGAGCGCCGCGCCTATCTCGATGAGCTGCTGGTAGCGCTCACTCCCCGCTATTCCGCTGTCATCGCTGACTTCGATCGTGCTCTGAAACAGCGCAACGCGCTGCTGAAATCTCTGCGCAAAGCCCGGTACGAGGAGCGTTCGGGCGCTGCAGATGACCCATTGCGGGCCAGCTTGGGCCTCGAAGCGACCCTCGAGATCTGGGATCACGCTTTTGCCCGAGCCGCAGCAGCCCTGGTGACGGGTCGGCTCGATCTTCTGGACCGGCTGGCTGAACCGCTGGCCGATGATTTCGCCAGACTCGCTGAAGACGCCCGCCTCGAAAGGCGCACGGCGGCAGCGACCTACGCATCGCGCGTTGACTATTCGGTGATTGATCGTTCCCTGCCAGGTGCCCAGCAGGCGATGGAAGACCTCATCCTCGATGAACTGGCCAAGCGTCGCAGGGTTGAAATTGAGCGGGGAGTGACCCTCGTCGGTCCGCAGCGTGATGACCTCGATCTGCACATCGGCGGCACTCCGGCTAAGGGCTATGCCAGCCACGGCGAAAGCTGGTCGCTCGCACTCGCTTTGCGTCTGGCCAGCTGGAGGGTGCTGCAGGCCAATCCGGATGAACCCGATGATTCACCCGTGCTGGTGTTGGACGATGTCTTCTCAGAACTCGATGAGGGTCGCACCCGCAGACTTGCCGACATTATTCAGGAAGCTCAGCAGGTCCTCATAACAACAGCTGTCGCCGCCCACATCCCTAAGAACCTGACAGGTGAGATCATCGATCTGACAGCAGGCACCTCGGAAGGGGATCAGGCGGGAGGACAGGGCTGATGAACCAGAAGATGCCGGTCTCGAACGCTGCTCTCGAGGCACTCGATCGGGTCAGGCGCATGGGTTCAGTGCAGGCGCGCTACAGCGGTTCGCTGCGTCGGGTGCCGCAGGGGATTCGCGAACCCCAGTATTCGGGGGCGGGTGAAGATCCGCGCGATCCCAAGAAGCTGTCGGCTGACCTGTCGGCTCTGACGAAGGCGCGCGGGTGGACCACGTCCATGGATGTGGGGTCGCTGCTGGGCAGATGGCCCGAGCTTGTTGGTGAGAACGTTGCTCAGCACTGTGTTCCGGAACTGTGCGAACCGCCGAAGCTCACGGTGCGTGCGTCATCGACAACGTGGGCAACTCAGCTGCGGCTTATGCGCGACATGCTGCTGGATCGGCTGGAGCGTGAACTGGGCCGGCGGGTCATCGACGACATCGAGATCATCGGCCCCAAGCAGAAGTCCTGGAAGAAGGGCCGCCGGTCCGTGCCGGGCCGCGGTCCGCGCGATACCTACGGGTGATTTTCTGCCCCGTGCCCAAGCACGAGGTGCCGCCTCGGTGCGGTCGTGACTGTTTCTGCCCGGTTTTCGGCAGGTTCTCGAACCTGTGCCGGCCCGTACAGGCGGCTGTGGGGTCTGTGGACGGCCCGCCCCTCATCGGCAGATCTGAAAATGCGCAGAAACGGCCGTTATGTGCCTATCAGGCGGTGTTTCCAATCGAGACGCTGTAGACTTGGACGGTAATCTGCACTGATCCGAGGAGTTTCATGGCCGACGACCACAAACCGCATTATGATGCCGGTGATATCACCGTTCTCGAAGGGCTCGAAGCGGTACGCAAGCGGCCCGGCATGTACATCGGATCAACATCCGAACGCGGTCTTCATCACTTGGTCTATGAAATCGTCGACAACTCGGTTGACGAAGCCCTGGCCGGCTACAACGACAGCATTGAAGTGACCATCCTCGCTGACGGCGGCGTGCGCGTGGTCGACCACGGGCGAGGAATCCCCGTGGCTATGCACCCCTCAGAAGGCCGACCGACTCTGGAAGTAGTGCTTACGGTTCTGCACGCCGGCGGTAAGTTCGGTGGCGGCGGATACGCGGTCTCCGGTGGTCTGCACGGAGTCGGTTCGTCCGTCGTCAACGCTCTTTCGCTGCGCATGGACGCGGTTGTCCGCCGTGACGGCAAGGTGTGGCGACAGTCCTACGAACGCGGTGTCCCCACCTCGGACGTGGTGGAAGGCGAAGACACCGATATCACCGGCACCGACATCACGTTCTGGCCAGACCCGGATATCTTCGACACCGTCGAATTCAGCTTTGAGACCCTGCGGGCGCGCTTCCAGCAGATGGCGTTCCTCAACAAGGGCCTCAAGATCACGCTGACTGATGAACGTCAGCAGGAAATCGATGATGACGACGTCCAGCTGGAAGACGAAGAAACAGAAGAATTCAAGCCTCGCGAAGTCGTCTTCAAATACGACAACGGCCTGCTTGACTACGTGGCCTATCTCAATTCGGCCAAGAAGAGCGAAACCGTCCACGACGACGTCATCGCCTTTGAACACGAAGACAAAGAACAGGCAATCGCCCTGGAAGTGGCCATGCAGTGGACCACCGGCTTCCAGGAGGGCGTGCACACCTACGCCAACACCATCAACACGCACGAAGGCGGTACCCACGAAGAGGGCTTCCGCACAGCGCTGACCTCGGTGCTCAACTCCTATGCGCGCGAACAGAAGCTGCTGCGCGAAAAGGACGCCAACCTCACCGGTGAGGATATCCGCGAAGGCCTCACCGCGGTCGTGTCGATCAAACTGGGCGAACCCCAGTTCGAGGGTCAGACCAAGACCAAGCTGGGCAATTCCGAGGCCCGCAACTTCGTCAGCCGCGTTGTGCGCGACGAACTGACTCACTGGCTGGAGTCCAACCCCGCGAACGCCCGTGAGGTTGTGCGCAAGGCCGTGCAGGCTTCGCAGGCTCGCCTGGCTGCGCGTAAGGCACGTGAGGCCACGCGGCGGAAGGGTCTGTTGGAAACCTCCGGCATGCCCGGCAAGCTGCGTGACAACCAGTCGAAGGACCCCACGATCTCGGAAGTGTTCATCGTCGAGGGTGACTCGGCAGGCGGTTCGGCCGTGCAGGGCCGCAACCCGCTGACTCAGGCGATCCTCCCGCTGCGAGGCAAGATCCTCAATGTGGAGAAGGCCCGCCTGGACCGCGCGCTGGGCAACAACGAAGTCCAGTCGATGATCACGGCGTTCGGCACCGGAATCGGCGACGAATTCGACATCGAAAAGCTGCGCTACCACAAGATCATCCTCATGGCGGACGCCGATGTTGACGGTCAGCACATCACCACGCTGCTGCTGACTCTCATCTTCCGGTACATGAAGCCGCTCATTGAGAACGGCTACGTCTACCTGGCAACCCCGCCGCTGTACCGCATCAAGTGGTCGAACGCGGACGACGACTTCGCCTATTCGGACGCTGAACGCGACAAGCTGCTCACCGAGGGCCGCGCCGCGGGCAAGCGCCTGCCGAAGGATCTTGCGATCCAGCGCTACAAGGGTCTGGGCGAAATGAACTACCAGGAACTGTGGGAAACCACGATGAACCCCGAAAACCGCCTGCTCAAGCAGGTTGAACTCGAAGACGCGCTCGTGGCTGACGAAATCTTCACCATCCTCATGGGTGACGATGTCGAATCGCGCAAGCGCTTTATCCAGGAAAACGCCAAGGACGTCCGCTTCTTGGACATCTGATGCCGGGATGCGCTGCCGGGCACGACGGCTTAAGGCAGCGCAGTTCCGACACAGATCCGCTTAGGTTTCTATCAACGGAGGATCCGGTCAGGTGGCCGAAGAAGACAACAACAACGTAAACCCTGAAGAACAGCCCCCGGTTGACGGCGCTGGCACCCAGGTTGCCGCTCGCATCGACCAGGTCAACCTCAATGCCGAAATGCAGCGGTCCTACCTGGACTACGCGATGTCGGTCATTGTCGGCCGTGCTCTGCCGGATGTTCGCGATGGCCTCAAGCCGGTTCACCGGCGTGTGCTGTACGCCATGTACGACGGCGGATACCGTCCCGATCGCAGCTTCTCGAAGTGCTCGCGCGTGGTCGGCGACGTCATGGGCCACTTCCACCCGCACGGTGACTCGGCCATCTATGACGCGCTCGTGCGTCTGGTTCAGCCGTGGAACATGCGCTACCCGCTCATTTCGGGTCAGGGCAACTTCGGTTCGGCCGGTGATGACGGTGCGGCTGCTCCGCGTTACACGGAGTGCAAGATGGCGCCTCTGTCCCTGGAAATGGTCCGGGACATCGAAGAGGAGACCGTCGACTTCCAGGACAACTACGACGGCCGCAACCAGGAACCCGTCTACCTGCCGTCGCGCTTCCCGAACCTGCTGGTCAACGGTTCGGCCGGCATTGCCGTCGGTATGGCCACCAACATTCCGCCGCACAACCTGCGCGAAGTCGCAGCTGGTGCGCAGTGGCTGCTGAGCCACCCGGATGCTTCCAACGAGGAGGCTCTCGAGGCGCTGCTGGGCATCATCAAGGGTCCCGACTTCCCGGGTGGGGCCACGATTCTGGGCCGCCAGGGCATTGAAGACGCCTACCGCACCGGCCGCGGCTCGATTACACAGCGCGCGGTTGTCGAAGTCGAGGAAATCCAGGGTCGCACCTGCCTTGTCGTCACCGAACTGCCCTACCAGGTCAACCCGGACTCGCTGGCCGCGAAGATCGCCAGCTACGTCAAGGACGGCAAGGTTGCCGGCATTGCGGATATGCGCGACGAATCGTCGGGCCGCACCGGTCAGCGTCTGGTGATTGTGCTCAAGCGCGACGCCGTGGCGAAGGTTGTTCTGAACAACCTGTACAAGCACACGCAGCTGCAGGAGAACTTCTCGGCGAACATGCTGGCGCTTGTCGACAATGTGCCGCGCACCCTGTCGATCGATGCTTTCCTCCGCCTGTGGGTCAAGCACCAGATCGATGTGATTGTCCGCCGCACCCGCTTCCGTCTGCGCAAGGCCGAGGAGCGCGCCCACATTCTGCGCGGTTACCTCAAGGCGCTGTCAGCTCTGGACGAAGTGATTGCACTTATCCGCCGTTCGCCGTCGTCTGACGAAGCACGCACCGGCCTGATGGAGCTGCTCGACGTCGATGAAGTCCAGGCGAACGCCATTCTTGACCTGCAGCTTCGCCGTCTTGCAGCGCTTGAGCGCCTCAAGATCGAAGAAGAAGCACAGAAGATCGAAGAGCTGATCAAGGAATACAACCACATCCTTGAAACCCCGGCTCGGCAGCGCGAAATCGTGTCGGAAGAACTCGATGCGATCGTCGAACGCTACGGCGATGACCGTCGCACCCAGATTCTGGCTGGCTTCGACGGCGACATGTCGATGGAAGACCTCATCCCCGAAGAGCAGGTGGTCGTCACGATCACCCGCGGCGGCTACGCCAAGCGCACCCAGACGAACCTGTACCGCGCACAGCGCCGCGGTGGCAAGGGTGTTGCCGGCGCTCGCCTCCGCGGTGAGGACGTGGTTGAGCACTTCTTCGTCACCTCGACCCACAACTGGCTGCTGTTCTTCACGAACAAGGGTCGGGTCTACCGTGCGAAGGCCTACGAACTTCCCGAAGCACACCGGGATGCGCGCGGCCAGCACGTGGCAAACCTCCTGGCTCTGCAGCCGGACGAAGAGATCGCTCAGGTCCTCTCCATTGCCGACTACGATGCGGCTGACTACCTGGTGCTCGCCACCAAGTCCGGTCTGGTGAAGAAGACTTGTCTGGGCGAATACGATTCGAACCGCACCGGCGGTGTCATTGCCATCAACCTGCGCGAAACCCCGGATGGGGGAGTGGACGAACTCGTTTCGGCTCGCCTGGTCAACGGCGAAGACCACCTGCTGCTCATTTCGAAGAACGGCATGTCGATCAGGTTCCCCGCGGACGACGAAACGATCCGCCCCACGGGGCGCGCCACCTCGGGTGTTACCGGTATGAAGTTCCGGGACGACGATGCTCTGCTCGCCATGGATGTTGTCACTCCGGGCACCGATGTGTTCGTTGTGACCGAGGGCGGTTTCGCCAAGCGCACCCCGGTCGAGGAGTACCGAGTCCAGGGACGAGGCGGAATCGGCATCCGCGCGATCCGCTTCTCTGATCAGCGGGGAGTGCTGGTCGGCGGTCTGATCGTGGACGAAGATGACGAGGTGTTCGTCATCATGGAGCGCGGCAAGATTGTGCGTTCCTCCGTTGCCGAGGTTTCGCAGACCGGACGCAATACAATGGGCGTTGTTTTCGCCAAGCCCGGCAAGCGCGACCGTATTATTGCAGTGACCCGCGGTTCTGGCCACGAAGACGAGGAACTGGACGACAACGCAGACGAAATCGCAGTCGACGAAGCAGCAGAGGGCGCCTCGGAAGGGGAAGCCCCCGCAGTGGAAGGCGACGTGCAGGACTCCGCCGCCAACGGGAGTGATGAGCAGTGAGCAATAGCAAAAAGCCAGGCAGGATCATTCGGACGTCGTCCGGGTCCACACGCCTGACGGCATCGAGCGATGCCGACAAGCCCAAGCCGGCAGAAGCTGAGCAGAACAAGCTCGCGGCCAATACCCCGGAAGCTGGTTCGCAGTCCAACGGTGACTCAGGTTCCGCACCGACCGGTTCGGCCGGTGATGCTGAACGCGCAGCTGACAAGCCGAAGGCAGGCTCGCAGCAGGCTGCGTCTGCGCCCGCTGGTGTGACCGCCTCTGGTCCCGTGCACTCGACATCAAAGGGTGTGCGGATTGGCGGCAAGAAGGACAGCAGCGACTCCGGTGCTGCCAGTGGAAGTGCGCCTGCCGCAGCAAGTGGAGCAGGAAGCGCAAGTGGGGCAGGCGCCTCGGCGGCTTCGGCACCCGCTGGCACCGGTACTGGCAAGCCTCAGCAGGACGGCGCAAAGAAGGACGATTCCGAAACCACGGTCATGCAGACCAGCGGCACCCGGACCACAGCGCAGGGTTCGCAGAATGCGGCCCAGACTGAGTCTGTGAGCCCGTCCGGTGGGGAAGCCGCAGCGTCGGCGGCCTCTGGCCCGGCTTCGGGTGCGGGTGCAGCCTCTGGTCCATCGGCTGTGACCGCGTCGTCCTCACAGGGTCTGCGGATGTCCGGTTCCGCGCAGCGGAAGGGTCCGCGCACCGTCAAGCTGGCGGTATCGAAGGTCGACCCGTGGTCGGTCATGAAGATGACCTTCATGCTGTCATTGGCATTGGGCATTGCCACGATCGTCGTGATGTTTGTTCTGTGGCTGGTGCTCGAGGTGACGGGTACGTTCGGAAGCCTGCAGGCTGCACTCGCCGAATTCGCCGGCGAAGAAGGTGCTGACCAACTGCTGCAGGTGTTCGGCCTGGGCAGGATCCTCAGCTTCGCCGTCATCATCGCGGTGGTCAATGTGATTCTCATGACCGCGCTGTCGACTCTGACGTCGATCATCTACAACATCGGTTCGAGCCTGGTGGGCGGCTTCCACCTGACGCTTACCGACGACTGATCTTCGAAGCAGTTTTCGCAGAAGAAACGCAGGCCCCGGGTTCGCTCGGGGCCTGCGTTTTTCGTGTGATTGGGGGATGGTTGAGGTCGATTTTGCATTGTGTGGGACGTGGGGCTATAGTAGTTTTTCGGTTCACCCCGAAGGGGCCTATAGCTCAGGCGGTTAGAGCGCTTCGCTGATAACGAAGAGGTCCGTGGTTCAAGTCCACGTAGGCCCACGAACCAACTCAGATCGGAGGTATTCGTGAAGAGATGGTTTGGTGCCGCGGCAACGACCGCGGCAGGACTGCTGACAGTCTTGGTTCTTCGCAAGAAGAGGCAGGAAGGTCACAGCACTTGGTCTCAGTACACCGACAGGGTAGAATGAGACTCACCTCTTGGGGGTATGGCGCAATTGGTAGCGCATCTGCTTTGCAAGCAGAGGGTTAGGGGTTCGAGTCCCCTTACCTCCACAAGAGAAAGGCCCCTCACCAGGGAAAACGTCCGGTGAGGGGCCTTCGTCATTCCGTTAGCGGGTCCAGTACCCACGTTTACCCTTCCCTTTCGCCGCTGTAGGTCCTGCATCCCCACACCCGTTAGCCGGGAAACACCCGTTAGCCACGAATCCTCGCTTTAGCGGCACGGAGACTCCCTTTAGCAACCGAAACTCCCTTTAGCAGTTGCTCCTAAGGCGCAGAATCCGGCTAAAGGGTGTCGAGCCGTCTGAATATGGGTGGGAACTATGTCGTGGGACATCCGCAGGCCGATTCTCAGGTGCAGGGGTGAACGATGTCCTGAAACCAGACAGCAGTGAGGAACGTTCATTCAGCCAGACTGGCAAAAATGAAACCTTAAACACGGGTAATGCGCGTAAACACGGGCAACGAACGCTATTTATGCCACACATTTTGTCCAGGTAACAAGTTTTGTGGGTAAAAGATGAAACCCGATTCTGCCGCGTAAACACAGGGGAAAACCGGGATTTTTGCCACACATTCTGACCTATAACCCCAACAGGAGCATGACGGCTAGATCGAGAAAAACAAAGACCGGCCCTGGGCTCCCACCAAAATGGGTAGCGGTACCGGTCATGTTGGTATTCAGGCTAGGCGATGACACCTAGCTGTGCAACGGTGAGGGCTCGACAAGCCACTCGATAATGTTTTTGTGTTGGATCCCGTCGCGGCTCATGTCGAACTGGTCCATGCTCAGCACGGTTTTCGGGAAGTTGTCGGTAACCCCGCGAAGGGCACCGAACTCGCGGTCGACGGTGTTTTGGCTGCCGAGCAGGTAACTCACCTGGAAGTACTCGGTGTCGGAACCTTTGCGGGCGATGAAGTCAATCTCGCGCGCGCCGGCTCTTCCGACACTTACCTCGTACCCGCGCGCAAGCAGCTCCACGCACACGATGTTTTCGAGGGTCAGCTCAATGTCGGCCTGGTTCGAAAGGCCGAGCGTTTCACGAAAACCGTGATCCACCGCATAGTACTTCTCAGTTGCCCGAAGCCTCGCCTTCCCCGCAATGTCAAAGCGCGGAACCCGATAAATCAAGAAAGCGTTCACGCAAAACTCAAGGTAGTTCAATACGGTATCAACCGAAACGGTGCGCCCCTCGCTTTTGAAAAAACGCACCAGTGACTGCGCCGAGAAGGTTTTTCCAATATTTGCGAAGCAGTAACCGACGATGCGGTGAAAAATGTCGACGTCGCGGATCTGGTGATACTCAATCACGTCTTTGAGCACAACCGAGTTGTACACCGAGTCAAGGTAGTCGAGCGAGGGTTCCCGGTCGAGGTTGAAGTATTTCAACGCCGGGAAACCGCCGAACTGCACAAAGTGCTGGAAGTGTTCGCTCAGTGTGCGGTCGCTTTGGCGGTGCAGCTCGACAAATTCCGCAAACGAAAACGGTTGGATCAAGAACTCAACGTAGCGACCGGCAAGATGTGTGGCGAGATCACCGGAAAGCATGCGCGAATTCGACCCGGTGACATAGATATCTGCGTCATAGTCGACGCGGATCGCGTTGATGGCTTTCTCCCAGTCGGCGACCTGCTGAATTTCGTCAAAGAAGAAATACGCGCGGGTGTTTTTGTTGAGGTTTTCGGCTTCGATGCGCCGTAGCAGCGCCGCTGCGTCTGTGATGTGAAGCCCGTCAGCGGACTCAAAATTCATCGCAAACACTTGTGGATCAGCGCTGCCCGCGCGAATCACTTCTTGCAGCTGCTGCAGAATCGTAGATTTGCCGGAGCGACGCACACCGGTGAGCACCTTCACGAGGGGTTTGTCGATAAAGGGCTGGATCCGCGAAAAGTATCTCGGGCGTTCAATGATTCTGTCCACCACAAACCTCCCTGTTTTGTCGAGTATAGTCGACAAGCTGCTACTTTGCGGAGGTTTTGTCGATCATAGTCGACAAGAATCGCGCTGGCTCGGGCACAAAACAGCGCACCGCGGGAAGGTTGCCGGCGTGTGCCAGCGTCCAACCCGCGGTGCGCTATTCGGACGGTGCGGCCCGAATCGAGCCGCTGAGCCCTCGAGTCGTTAAGCCCTTGAGCCTAGAAGTCCCAGTCGTCGTCGGTGGTGTCTTCGCCCTTACCGATGATGTAGCTCGATCCTGATCCACTGAAGAAGTCGTGGTTTTCGTTGCTGCCAGGTGACAGCGCCGCGAGAATCTCAGGGTTCACTTCGGTCTCTTCAGCGGTAAACCGCGACGGGTAACCGAGGTTCATCAGCGCCTTGTTCGCGTTGTAACGCACGAACACGGCAACGTCGTCCATCAGGCCGAGCGGCTCGTACAGCTCACCCGAGTACTGCAGCTCAAGCTCGTAGAGCTCTTCCAGCAGGTCGAAGGTGAACTTGCGCATCTCTTCCTGACGCTCTTTGCTCTGCGTCTCGAGTCCGCGCTGGTACTTGTAACCCGAGTAGTAACCATGCACTGCCTTGTCACGCAGAATCAGGCGGATCATGTCTGCGGTGTTCGTCAGCGTCGCGTGCACCGAGAAGTGCAGCGGCAGGTAGAACCCTGCGTACAGCAGCAGCGACGACAGCAGCGTCGAAGACACTTTACGCTTGAGCGGATCATCGCCGTAGTAGTGGTGCAGCACCTTCTTGCAGCGTTCCTGCAGCAGATCGTTGGCAACTGCCCAGCGGTAGGCGTCGTCGATTTCCGGGGTGCTCGTCAGCGTTGAGAACACCGAGGAGTACGAGCGGGCGTGCACCGACTGCATGAACGCAATGTTGGTGTAGACGGCCTCTTCGTGTTCGGTGCGGGAGTCTTGGATCTGCACGATCTCACCGACAGTTGCCTGCACGGTGTCGAGCATGGTCAGACCGGTGAAGACGCGCATCGTGAGGGTGCGCTCTTCCTGGGTCATTTTCTGCCACGCGGGGATGTCGTTTGACAGCGGCACCTTCTCTGGCAGCCAGAAGTTCGCGGTCAGACGGTTCCACACCTCGAGGTCTTTGTCGTCGGTGACGCGGTTCCAGTTAATGGGGCGCAGCCGGGCTGTCGGGTCGTGGCGGTACGACGGCGGGGTGACCGAGATCTCTTGCAGCGGGCGGTCGGTGTTCAACGGATCAGTCATAGTTCAATAAAGCTCTTTCACTAGTGGTGTCTGGTGGTCAGTGCGCGGACGGCGCGCGGTGCGCCCGCGCGCGCAGCACGGGCGCACACGCGGGCGCGAACGCGACTACAGCGCGCAGGAAACGCAGCCTTCGATCTCGGTTCCCTCGAGCGCGGGCTGGCGCAGGCGGATGTAGTACAGCGTCTTGATGCCCTTGCGCCACGCGTAGATCTGCGCGCGGTTGATGTCGCGAGTGGTCGCCTCGTCTTTAAAGAACAGCGTGAGCGACAGACCCTGATCCACGTGCTTGGTCGCAGCAGCGTAGGTGTCGATGATCTTCTCGGCGCCGATTTCGTAGGCGTCTTCGAAGAACTCGAGGTTGTCGTTTGTCATGTGCGGAGCCGGGTAGTACACGCGGCCGAGCTTGCCCTCTTTACGAATCTCAATCTTCGAGGCGATCGGGTGGATCGAAGCCGTCGAGTTGTTCACGTAGCTAATCGACCCGGTCGGTGGCACCGCCTGCAGGTACGCGTTGTAGATACCGTGTTCGCGGATCGACTCGCGCAGCTGTTCCCAGTCCGCAACCGTCGGCAGCGCAACTCCAGCCTCGGCGAAGAGCTCACGCACCCGCGCGGTTTCTGGCACCCACTCCTCGGCCGTGTAACGGTCGAAGTAGCTGCCGTCAGCGTAGTCGCTCTTCTCGAAGCCCGCGAAGGTCGCACCGCGGTCAATCGCCAGCTGGTTCGAAGCGCGCAGCGCGTGGTAGGTCACCGTGCGGAAGTACGCGTCGGTGAAGTCAATTCCCTCTTCGCTGCCGTAGTGGATGCGCTGCGAAGCGAGGTAGCCATGCAGGTTCATCTGCCCGAGGCCGATGGCGTGTGACGCACGGTTACCCTCGGCAATTGACGGCACCGCCTGAATGTCGGTCTGATCCGACACACTCGTCAGCGCCCGCACCGCAATCTCAACGGTTGCGCCGAAGTCCGGGCTGGCCATTGCCTGCGCAATGTTCAGCGAGCCGAGGTTGCACGAAATGTCGTGACCGATCGTCTCGTACCCGATTGCGGCGTCGTACTCAGAGGCGGTGTTCACCTGCAGAATCTCCGAGCACAGGTTCGACATGTTGATGTGCCCCTCGAGCGGGTTCGCACGGTTCACAGTGTCTTCGAACAGCACGTACGGGTAGCCCGACTCGAACTGCAGCTCAGCGAGGGTCTTGAAGAACTCGCGCGCGCTGATCGTGGTCTTGCGGATCCGCGGGTTCGCGACGAACTCGTCGTAGCGCTCGGTGATTGACTGATCCGAAAGCGGAATACCGGTTTCGCGAAGCACATCGTAGGGGCTAAACAGGTGCATATCTTTGTTCTGCTTAGCCAGTTCGAAGGTCACATCCGGAATCACAACCCCAACCGACAGGGTCTTAATGCGGATCTTCTCGTCAGCGTTTTCACGCTTCGTGTCGAGGAACCGCATAATGTCGGGGTGGTGCGCGTGCAGGTACGCAGCGCCTGCGCCCTGGCGAGCGCCGAGCTGGTTCGCGTAGCTGAAGCTGTCTTCGAGGATCTTCATCACGGGAACAACACCGGAAGCCTGGTTCTCGACCTGCTTAATCGGGGAACCCGCCTCGCGGAGGTTTGACAGCAGCAGCGCCACACCGCCGCCGCGCTTGGACAGCTGCAGCGCAGAGTTAACGCTGCGGCCAATCGATTCGAGATTGTCTTCAACGCGCAGCAGGAAGCACGACACGAGCTCGCCGCGCTGTTTCTTACCCGCGTTCAAGAACGTCGGAGTTGCCGGCTGGAAACGGCCCGAGAGGATCTCGGTGACCGTCTTCGAAGCCAGTTCCTCGTCACCCTGACCGAGGAACAGCGCCGTGGCAACAACTCGCTGCTCGAAGTTTTCGAGGAAGAGGCTGCCGTCGAAGGTTTTCAGCGCGTAGGAGGTGAAGAACTTAAACGCACCGAGGAAGGTCTGGAACTTGTGCCCGAAAGCGTCGGCCTGTTCGTGGAGGCGCTCGACGAAGTCCTTGTCGTAGGCGCGCAGGTATTCGGCTTCGTAGTACTCGTTTTCGATCAGCCACTCCAGGCGTTCCCACACCGAAGCGAACTGCTTCGTGTTCGGGATGACCTGCTGGTTCAGGTAGGCCTCCGCCGCTTCGTGATCCTTGTCAAACTGGATCGACCCGTCCGCCGCAAACAGGTTCAGCTGGGCGTTGAGCGCGTGGTAGTCCTTCCGCTCGCCGACCCTGCCAACCCGTGCAGTGTTGGGGGTGGTTGTTTCTGATGGTGTGGCGATCGTCATGCGACGTCCTCCTCATTTGCTTCTGCTTCTAATGTGTTCTGTCGTGCCCAAAATTCGTCTAAACCAGCCTTGACTCGAGCAACGTCGCGGTTGGTGCCAAGAAGTTCAAAGCGGTACAGCTCAGGAACTTTGCACTTGGCTGAGATGATCGGTCCTGCGATGCAGTAGTGCTCACCGAAGTTGGTGTTCCCCGCGGTAATCACGCCGCGGATCAGCGCGCGGTTTGCAGGATCGTTCAGGAACGTAATCACCTGCCGCGGCACCGCCCCGGCCTGCGCTCCGCCGCCGTAGGTCGGAACCACGAGCACGTAGGGCCTGGTCACTCGGATCATTCCCTCTGTGCGCGGTCGGAGTGGGATCCGCACCGCCGGGCGCTCGAGCTTCTCGACGAAGCGGAGGGTGTTCTCCGAAACGCTCGAGAAAAACACCAGGTCAGGTGAATCTTGCCCCTCGAGCACTCGCACCTCCGCGACGCTTCGTGTTCGGCCTTCCCTGCGTTCACTCATCAGCATGTTCTCCTCTCAGCATTTGCGCCTCAGCAATCCCACCCCTACATCTAGTCCTGACCCACATTGCGGGGCACTACATATAGTGTTTAGCACGAATAATCTCACAAAACTACGACACGCCGAAGTACAGACGACGTCATACCGAACCCAAGACTCAAAGGGGATACTTATGGTGCTGTCAGACTCGACGTACTACGGTAAAGAGCACAAGTGAGACCCGGAAACTAAAGAATGAATGAGGGCGCCTGGTGACCGCATCAAAGCAATTTCAAGTTCCTCCAGAGATTCACGTGGAAAGCGTTCGCGCTTTTGTGAGCGAGTGGGCAGAGATCACCAATCCTGAAAAGATCGAGCTCGTCTCAGCAGCGGATGACGCCAGGCTGCTCGAAGAGGCCATCGCCGCCGGCGAAATGCTCCGCGCAGGCAAAGGTCGCTACTACTCACGGTCACACCCGAAAGACACCGCCCGCACCGAAGAGCGCACCTTTGTCGCCACGGCTGACGAGGCGGATCGCGGGCGCTACAACAACTGGCGCCACTCAAGCGAGGTCAAACCGCTGCTGACGAGCCGCATGCGCGGCGCTTCGGCGGGTAAAACCATGTACGTGGTGCCGTACCTGATGGCCCCTCCCGGCACCCCGCTTGCGAACTTCGCGCTCGGAGTTGAGCTCACCGACGACCGCAACGTGGTGCTGCAGATGATCCGCATGGCCCGCGTCGGAATTGAGCACTTCGACGGTGTCAGCGACCAGGACTTCTTCGTGCGCGGTGTGCACGTCACCGGTGACCTGACCGCGCTGCAGCAGGGCACCGACGCCGACGAGCGGATGTTTGTGACCGTCGCAGACGAGCGCACCATTTTGCACTTCGGCTCCGCGTACGGCGGCAACGCGCTGCTTGGTAAAATCGCCCACGGTCTGCGCCAGGCGTCCTACGACGGTTACGCCTCAGGGAAGTTCCTCGCGGAGCAGTTCCTGCTGCTTGGGATCCACGACCGTGAAACCGGCGTCACCACGCACGTGTGCGGCGGCTTCCCGAGCGCGTCAGGGAAAACCAACCTCGCGATGACGCTGCCGCCAAACGGACTCGGCGACCGCTACCGCGTTGATTTTTACGGCGACGACATCGCCTGGATGTGGGTTGACGACGAAGGGAAACTCCGTGCCATCAACCCCGAAAACGGTGCCTTCGGTGTCGCAAAAGACACCAACGAGGGTTCCAACCCCACCGCGATGGCGGCAATCGCTGAGGGATCGGGCACGATCTTCACCAACACCGCCTACAACGAAGTCACCGGCGAGGTGTGGTGGGAGGGTCTCACCCCCGAACCCCCGGCCGACCCGGCAGGGTGGCTCGACTGGACCGGCGCGAAAATCACCGACCGCACCGCCGAGCAGCAAAACGAACCGTGGGCGCACCCGAACAGCCGCTTCACTATTCCGCTGGAGCGCATCCCGAACCTCGCCGAAGACGTCTCCAAACCCGAGGGCGTGGTCGTTGACGCGATTATCTTCGGTGGCCGCACCCGCGATCGTGAACCGCTGATCCGCGCAATCGACAACCTTGTTGATGGCGTCTACGACGGGCTGACACTCGGCGCCGAGGCGACTTTCGCAGCGGACGGGCTTGACGGGCAGCTGCGTTACGACCCGATGTCGATGCGTCCGTTCTTCTCGTACTCCGAGGGTCGCTACGCCGAACACTGGCTTAAAGTGCTCGGGCAGCTGAAAGAGATGCCGATGTTTGCCCACGTCAACTGGTTCCAGCGCGAACCCGAAACCGGTCGTTACCTGTGGCCGGGCTTCCGCGAGAACCTGCGCGCGCTGAACTGGCTCACACAGTACCGCGACGGCAAAGTCAAGGGACGCAAAACCCCGATCGGCGTGCTCCCGCTTGTTGAAGAGCTCGACTTTACCGGTCTCGAAATCGACGCGGCGGATCTCGACAAACTGCAGCGGGTTGACGTTGAACGCTGGCTGCAGGAAACCGATCACCGCGCTGAGCACCTGCGCGAGCTGCCCGATATGCCGCGCGAAATCTGGGACGCACACGAGGCGCTTGTCGAGGCGTTGCGGGCCGAGGCGGCAACTGACGCAGGGGGCGCAGACAGCTAGCGCCTGCGCCACCGCGCGGCCGCGGCGACACAAAACTGCCACACAACAAACGAGGGGGAAACCGAAACGTGTTCGGTTTCCCCCTCGCCTTTGGGTTACGCGCCCGCGAAAACTAATCGCGGCTGGTTTTTTCGATCAGCTCAGCGAAGCGGTCAATGTATTTCTGCAGGAACTCAACGGTTGACTCGCGGGTGATCTTATCCCCGTCACCGAAAAGCTCAGGCGACTGCGACAGGAACACCTCGGGCTGGCCAAGCGTTGGCATGTCGAAGTAGGAAAGCGCAAGGCGCAGGTTCTTCTGCGACGAGTACCCGCCCATGCGTCCAACAGAGTGGCTCACAATTCCCGCCGGGAGTCCCTTCCACGCAACGTCGGCGTTGGGTTTCGACCCAATATCCACCGCGTTTTTCAGGCACGCCGGGATGGTGCGGTTGTTCTCCGGGGTCACAAACAGCACCCCGTCAGAGGCCTTAATCGTCTCGCGGAACTCCGTGTACTCCGCCGGCACCGGCTTGTCGGTGACCTCTGGGTCGTCGTAGTCGAAATCGTACAGCGGCAGGTCGCGGATCTCCACGATCTTCGCCTCGTACCCCTCAGGGAACATCGGAATCAGGTTGTGCGCAATCTTACGGGCAAAGGAGCCACGACGCAGGCTCCCAACAATCACACTCACGCGCTTCGTCATACGTTTCACTCTCTTTTCTCTATTTCAACTGTGGATCATGCACCGCGATCCGCGCCCTCATACGCCACAGACTCGCGCGGCGCGAGCTGCCGGTCGCTGCCCCAAGCCGAGCAGAACCGGCACTCGCTCACGAGGTCAAACCTATGTTAACAATTCCGCCATTGCGAACCTCATGAGTAACCGAAGCTCCGAGTGGGGTTACCCGCAAATCGTGGACACGTAGTGGAGCTACCTAGTGGTTAGGCAGCTATTTCTTTTCTACTAGTGATTAGACCAATTTGGTTCTCAAAGTCGACGGGGCTGACCATACCGAGTGCGGAATGTCGGCGTCGACGGATGTAGACGACTTCAATCCAGTAGGCAACGGCCTTGCGTGCAGCATCACGGGTCGGGTCAAGTCCTTTTGTGTGGTGTATGAAATCGTT
>NZ_KV789358.1:0-3587 GCF_001807555.1 Brevibacterium sp. HMSC08F02
GCGAAGATGCCGAATCTTTGTCAGACACGCCCTAGCCACGAAGGCTGGGCGGCAGGACCAGGTCGAGTGGGTGGAGAAGATCGGGAGACCAGCAAAGGATCGACGCGATGGCGTGCTGCACGCCGTGACGTTCACCGCTTCGGACGATCGTCAGGCAATAGGCGCCTTTGCTTCGGAGAAGGGCCCGCAGCGGTACGGCATCGCCGAGCTGCGCGAGGTCACTCGTCGACTCATCCACGCCTCGAGTACTCTGCCAGTATGACCGTCGCCGGGACCGGGAGGAGAGGACCCTGCGTGGGGTGGCGAGGCGGATCTCGGCGAGAGGGGAGCAATCGGCTTCACCGGGGCAACCGAGCGAACCGTGCTTCCGGCACTATGGGTGCGGCCAGGACACAGCCGCACCTCGCTATCGTAAACTCAACAAGAACGGGAGTTAACGGCGCTCAGGCATGACGACCATCCGAGGCCAAAACTATGCATCCGATGCAGATTCCGTCGTTACAAACGATCGAGAACCCCCGGCTATCGCACCAGCTCAGACAGAAGACCCCGAGAGGTCGATAGTTGCTTGCAACGACGTGGTAGTTGAAAAACCGGGACTGCACTATCAGTTTCGAGACCAGGACTCTCGTCTTTGCTGTGTCGCGCCCCCTCGCCATGGTCCGACGTTGCAACAACGTCGCTACCATGACCAAGAGGATGAGCGCTCCGAATATGAGAGCCGCCCAGATTGCTCCGTGGCCCAGCCCGACCATCTAAACAGCTCCACGAAATCCTCGTCCGGCGGTATTGAACGTCGCAGCGACGATCGCAGCGACAATCATGAAGCTGAGAATGAATAGCGAGAACAAGTCCGTGAGAGCGATTCGGGAGGAACGGCTAGTCTGAAATTCATCCGCCGCCACCTCTTCCGACAGTCGCATCGGGCGATGGGATTGGCAGACCTCATCCATGCGAGTGACCCTGACTAGCGTTAGCGCTACGTCGCGGGTGTCATCACGGCGACGCCATCCTTATCCGCACTGGTCCACAGCGTTCCCTGAGCGTAGACGCTTGGACCGGAGTGCGACAAAGAGCAGAACTCCAGTTCTGACCTTGAGATGGTGAGCGTGGTGACATCGTCGGCGGTACGGAACAATAGCCACTGCGATGCGTCACTGGCATTGGTGTCGATGTCAGCGGCAGCGTTCACAAATGCTTGGTCCAAATTGCGCGGAGCTTGGTCGTATGGGCATAGCACCAGGACCTCGTCCCAGTTCTTCCCGTCGACCTTGTCAGGGAGTCTAAAAGCGCTGCCTTCTTCGCTAACCTGCAGAACTCGTGACTCAAAGTCGCCGGATCCCGAACAACCGGTTAGCGCGAGCGTCGCCGTCAGCGACGCACTGAACGCTAGGATGCTCGGGATCCGTCTTAGACTAGGGGAGATCATCACTTCAGGGTAACGAGTTTGCCGCTGTTGGCGCGGCTCTTGCACTCGGTGTGGCTCTTGGAAGTGGTCTTCTTCGCCTTGCCGATGGCCCGACCTGTCTTGTTGTTCGCGAGGTCCATCTTCTTCTCTTTCGCCGGGCCGTTTCGGATGGCCTCGTGGTTGGAGGCGATCTTCATTGCCCCGCTTTCGCCGATGCTAATCGTCATACGGGCGTTCCAGTAGCAGTGCCGGTAGGCGTCGCCCTTGCCGTTGTGCAGCGTGTTTGAAGCGAAATGACTCGCAGCCGAGTTCGATGCGGTTGTGGCATCTTTGGCTGCCCGGTTGCAGGAAACCAGGTCGACGTGGATCACGCACGCTGCCTTCTCAAGGCCGGACCAGATGATGTCGGAGTATGCGAACGTCGACACGCTGGGTGTCCACTCATCGCTTTGAAGCACTTCCTCCTGCTGTTCTTCACTGAGCACTTCCAGATCCTGCAGGAACTGCTCCTGCTCAGCGGGTGTCAGCTGCTCCAAGTCTGCGAATGGAGTGTCGGACGCTTCGATCTGCTTGATCAGTTCGGTTTCTCCTTCTTGGGCGAACGCGGCCGATGGGGCTGCCAACCCTGCGGTGGCGAGAGCCACGATCATGCCAAATCCCGCGATTCGCTTCAAAGCTCGTTTCTCACTCACAACGTCCTCCAGTCGCATATGACTCTGAAGCAACCGACGGAATGCCGGCCGCTAGTGCTAAGTGTTGTCACCTTCGCCGAAGAGGTCATACCTCAAACGAGGTATTCTTGCGAGCCAATTCATGGGGCCGGGGCCATCAGCCTCCCGTGTCTCCGCCCGAAAGTCCGAAGAACCGAGCTAGTTGTAGTTCCTCGTGAGGTTGTGAACGCGATCTGACGGGGTCAGCCCTCCGATCCCGGTATGGGGTCGGTGATGATTGTAGTGATGGAGCCAGGCAGTATAGGTCGCGGCCCTGGCTTCATCACTGTCATACGTCTCGGCGTACGCCCATTCCTGCGCAAGGGTGCGGTTGAACCGTTCGACCTTGCCGTTGGTCTGCGGACGATACGGACGCGTGCGTCGGTGCTTCACCCCCTCGCCCAATGCGGCAGCGAAGGCGTGGGAACGGTAACAGGAGCCGTTGTCGGTCATCACCCCGGTCACGGTGACCCCTGCATCCGTGAAGAAAGCGCGCGCCCTGTTCCAGAACCCGGCAGCGGTCTCTTTGCGTTCATCGTCGAGGATCTCGGAATACGCCAGGCGTGAGTACCCATCGACGGCATGATGCAGATAGGCGTAGCCGCGGCCTTGCTTCTTGTTGTTCCGGTTCCCGAGTGTTCTGCCGAGCATGCGATGCCCGCCACCATCCGGGATCCGTCCGAGCTTCTTGATATCCACATGCACGAGTTCGCCCGGACGGGTCATCTCGTAACGGGCCGGCCTCGTCTTACGGACCGGGAGGCCGGTCGCCTAATCGATGTGGTCCAAGCGTGGCATTCGGTAGCGTTCGAGTACTCGGCCCACAGTCGCACGTGGAATCCCGAGGTGATAGCTGATCCGGTGCGGGCCCCAGCGCCGGTTGAAACGGAGCGAGATGATCCGGTGTTCTCGTTTCTTGGGGAGACGGCCAGGACTTGTGTGCGGGCGCGAGGAGCGGTCGGTCAGCGGTTGCCCTGACCGATACCGGACCGCCCATTTCCCGGCGGTCGCAGGCGAGACTTGGAACCGTTCAGCGGCGCGGCGGATCGGCCAGTCCTCTTCAACGATCAGGATGGCGAGACGACGGCGTCCCTCAGGGGTGAGGGGTGCGTTAGCGTGGGGCATGAAGACCTCCGGTGTGCGGATGCGAGTGTGGTAATCCACATCCTGCCGGAGGTCTTCACCTCAGTTCAGGCGTTCACAACGTCCCAAGGAACTACAGCTAGTTCTATCATTCGTCTGTCCAGTCAAGAGTCGCTACGTTCTTCGCGGCAACGGCCTCTGGGACGAGGCCGTCGGTCTCGACACGATGGACGTTACCTTGCCACCGCGTGGTCGAGGCGATCTGCAATTCTGGCGGTGTGCTCGAGCTGGGGTTCGAGGCTCTCAGTGGTTTCGCGGTGCCTAAGTCGAGCCGCTAGCGCATAGCAACACTTAGGGCGTGTCTGACAAAGATTCGGCATCTTCGC
>NZ_KV789359.1:0-32263 GCF_001807555.1 Brevibacterium sp. HMSC08F02
ACAGATCTGTTCTCGCCCCCGCTGCCTATGTCTGCCTGCAGTGGTGCCTGCCGGCAGCTGCTTATGAGTTCAGCGCCTTAGCCAAAGCCGCGGGGCGTTTGGTTGAGACCACCCAGTAGGGCGTCGGGTCCGCGGGGTCGTTGATGTGCACCCGGACGGCCTGCTTCACCCACGGGCGGATCATGAGAAATGCGCGTGCATCCAGCTGCGGTCCGCGAGCCTGGAACGCCGCAGCGGGGCCCAAAGGCTCAACTTCGGTGATGAAGCTGCGCTCGATGTGTGCCCGCCCCGCATAGAAGTGGGTGTCGGTTACGAGGATCTTCGCGCCCATAGTCATCAGCCAGGTCGCCGCGAGGGCGAAGACGACCACGGGCACCACGATCGCGCCGAGCGGCCAGACGGGGTAGACCATGGCAGCGGTCATTGATGACAGGAACAGTGCCACAATCCACCAGGTGATCGTGGGTGAGAGCTTCTCGACGTAGGCGACGCCCTGCGTCGCGGAGGCGGGGGAGTTCATGTGCCCCATTGTCCCACGTGGCTGGCGGGGTGTTCGGCCGCCCGGTTCACGAGGTGGCATCGGCACGCGCTAAGCACTAAAGTCCTGCCCGTGGCTGCCAATATCGTTCCCGTCCAACTCAAAGTTCTCGACCCGGGGCTTCCCGTGCCCGCCTATGAGCACTCCGGTGATGCCGGCTGCGATCTGATCGCCGCCGAAGACGTCGTGCTGCAGCCGGGGGAGCGTCGCCGAGTTCCGACCGGAATTGCTCTGTCGATTCCCGAAGGGTACGCGGGCTTCATTCACCCCCGATCGGGACTGTCATCAAAAGCCGGTGTGACCGTCATCAACGCGCCGGGCACCATCGATGCGGGCTACCGGGGCGAAATCCAGGTTCCGCTGGTCAACCTCGATCCGGATGCGACCGCGACGATTTCGCGCGGTGACCGCATTGCGCAGCTCGTCATTCAGGAGGTCTCCCGGGCGGAATTCGAGATTGTCGATACGCTGTCAACATCAGACCGGGGCAGTGCCGGTTTCGGATCAACCGGCGGATTCACCCACAACGAGGAGCAGTAGATGTCATTCTTCAGCCGTTTTCGCAAGGCCAAGCCGTCAGAGGAACCGAACGAAGAACCGGACAGCACCGAAGAAGTCGCCGCTGACGAAGCTGCGGCTGACGAAGCTGCAGAAGTCGACGCCGACGATGACTTCGCGGCGAAGGAAGGCCCGCGCGACCGTGCCGAGAACGGTCCGTGGGACGCATCCGAAGAGGCCTCTGAGGCTGACCGCCTTGACCTTGGTGCTCTGAAGATTCCCGTGTACGACCAGATGCAGGTACAGCTTGAGCAGACCGAGGACACGCGCGAAATCGTCGCCGTCACACTCGTGCACAAGGGCGGAAACCTGCAGCTGCAGGCCTTCGCCGCTTCTAAAGCAGAAGGCATCTGGGGCGATGTGCGCACCCAGACTGCGGCAAACATTGAACAGGCCGGCGGTTCGGCAGCTGAGCGCTACACCGAATTCGGCACCGAGCTGCACGCCGAAGTTCCCGTCAAGCTCGACGGTGAAGACACCCCGTCCCTGCGCCCCGTGCACTTCATCGGCATTGACGGGCCCCGCTGGTTCCTCCGGGCAGCACTGACGAACGCGGCCGCAGAAGACAGCCCCGCGAGTGAAGAGCTGCGCAAGGTGGTGCGAGGCGTCATCGTCGACCGCGGCGAAGAAGCCCGACCTCCGCGCGAACTGCTGATGCTCACCCCGCCGAACACGGAACCGAAGCGGGAAGAATCAGACGACGACGATCCGCTCAACCCGGGTCCCACAATTGCCGAAGTCCGCTGACAGCGGAACGCGCGCTGCACGTGTAGCCGAACTGCCGCGTCAGGCGCGGACCTGCGTGCCGATCAGCGAGGTCGAAGACCGCGACACCGCGTCGGTGGCCGGAACCATCAGGTCGATCACGCGGTCAGCACACGGTGCAAACCCGACATTCGACTGTGTCGTCGCCGACGACACGGGCGAGGTGCGGGTTCGCTTCTTGGGTGTGCGGGAAATCTCGGGCCTCCTGCCCGGTCGTCCGGTCGCAGTGCACGGAAAATTCTGCCTTCTTGGCGGTGAAATGGTCACGCTCTGTCCGGCCTACACACTGCTGCGCGGCAGACCCTCAACAGCGCTTCGGTGATCAGCGGGTCATTGCCGTCAGCTGCGAATGCAGCTCCGGCAGGGTCAGGAAGTACAGTTCATCGCCGGCGATGAGTGAATCATCGGCATCGGGAGCGAAGGCACGGCCCTGCCGGACCAGGGCAACGAGAACAGTGTCGGCCGGCCACGAAACGTCGCCCACACGCTGACCCGTGATGGCAGCGGTTTCGTGCAGCGTCACCTCGACAAGGGATGTGCCGCCGCGCTGCAGGTTCATCAGCTGCACCAGACCGCCGACCTCGACTGCTTCTTCGACCAGCGCGGTGAGCAGACGAGGTGTTGACACGGCAACATCAACACCCCAGCTGTCGTCGAACAGCCATTCGTTGCGGGGATTGTTGACTCGGCTGACAGTGCGGGGAACACCGAACTCGGTTTTCGCCAGCAGGCTCAGCACCAGGTTCGTCTTGTCATCACCCGTCGCCGCAACGACGACATCGGCGTAGTCAAGATTGGCTTCGGCCAGACCATCGGGTTCGCAGGCATCAGACAGGAGCCACTGCGCGCCTGGCACCAGGTCACGGCGGATTGCGTCCTTGTCTTTGTCAATGAGCAGGACGGTGTGCCCGTTCTCCAAAAGCTCACGGGCCACGGAATTGCCGACGGAGCCGGCTCCGGCGATGACGACCTTCATGGTGACTCCTCTCAGTCCTGCTGCCTGTACTGCTGTGCCGGGGGCGCATCGAGAATCCGCTCGATGTCCTCGAGGTCGTCCATCCGCGACATGATGTGCACAAGATCGCCCTCCTGCAGGAGGGTGTCCTTCTGCGGCAGGATGCCCTCACCCGACCGGGTGATGAAGCCCACGCGGCCCGGCACCGCATCTTCGATTTCGAGAACGGAGTGCGAAACCCACGCCGGGTTGACATGCACTTCTGACAGGCCGATCTGTCCGGACGGGTCGCGGTATTCGTTGACGGAACCCTGCGGAATGAGCCGTCGCATCATCTGCTCGGCCGTCCACCGGACCGTCGCCACGGTCGGCACGCCCAGCCGTTCGAAGATCTGGGCACGCTTGGGGTCGTAGATGCGAGCTGCGATGTTCTTCACGCCGAAGGTTTCACGGGCGACGCGCGCGGCCAGAATGTTCGAATTGTCGCCGGAAGAGACCGCGGCGAAGGCGTAGGCACCATCGACTCTGGCGCGTTTGAGGACATCCCGATCGAAGCCGACACCCGTGATGGTCGAACCGGAGAAGTCCGGGCCCAGCTTGAGGAACGCATCCGGATCCTGGTCGATGACCGCCACCGTGTGTCCGCGACTGTCGAGTGTCCTGGCCAGGAGAGCGCCGACGCGCCCGCAGCCCATAATCACAAAGTGCACGGCATCCGCCTTCTTCACAGTTGACTACCATGGGGGCCGTGGCAAGCAGTTTTACCTATGCGCTCAAGCGCGCAGTCGTTGGACGGCCGTTTCGCAGTGACCACTTTAGACGCGAAGCGCTCCCGAAGCGCCTCGCAATGCCGGTTTTTGCCTCAGACATGCTGTCCTCGGTCACCTACGCGCCGGATGAGATTCTGCTTGCCCTGTCGACCTCCGGGATCGTGGCGATCACCATTTCGCCGTGGATCGGCCTTGCCGTAGGCGTCGTCACTCTCATCATGGTGCTGTGCTTCCGGCTCACGCTGCGGGCATATCCGGCCGGCGGTGACTATTCGGTTGTCGCGCAGAATCTCGGTGTCCGCCCGGCCAGGCTCGTCGCCGCCGCTCTTCTGGTGGACTTCGTCTTGACCCTGTCCGTGTCAATGGCGGTGTTCGCCGGCTTTGTTGCCCAGCTTGTTCCGTCGCTGCGCGGCTACACGGTTCTTGTTGCGCTTGGAGGCGTGGCCGTTGTGTCGCTGTTCGGTCTGCGCGGCTGGAAGGGCACTCGCACGCTCATGGCGGTGCCCACGTACACGTTCATCGCACTCGTGTTCATCATGCTGGCCGTCGGCTTCGGCCGGATGCTCGCCGGTGATCTTCCGCAGGCTGAAAGCGCTGCGTTCACTCTGGAGCCCTTGGCCGGCGTTGATACTGCGATGCAGGGCTTGGCTGCCGTGTTCATCGTCCTGCGAGCCTTCTCTTCGGGGTCCGTGGCGGTTGCAGGAATTGAGACGGTCGCTGCCGCAGCCCCGAAGTTCCGTCAGCCGCGCGGCCGCAATGCCGGAAACACGCTGCTCATCACGGGTGCCCTGTCGGCGACGATGCTCGTAGGGCTCATGTGGCTGGCCTCTGAGCTGGGCATCAAATATGCGGCCGACCCCGCAGCTCAGCTTTCCAAGAACGGCCACAGCGTCGGGCCCGACTACGTGCAGCACCCAGTGGTGGGGCAGATGGCCGAGGCGGTGTTCTCGTTTTCGCCGGTGCTCACCGCCGTTGTCATCGTCGTGTCAGCGCTCATCCTCCTGGTTGCGGCGAACACCGCCATCGAGGGCTTCCCGGTCCTGGCATCGCGCCTGGCCCGCGACGAGCTGCTGCCCAAGCAGATGGCCACCCGCGGAGACCGCATGACGTTCTCCAACGGCATCCTCGTGTTGGCGGGCGCGTCGATGCTCATCATCTTCATCACGGATGCACAGCCCACCAAGCTCATTGAGCTGTATCTGGTGGGTGTGTTCCTGTCGTTCTCTTTGGGCCAGCTGGCCATGGTCCGCCACTGGAGTCGCATTCTGCGCCGTACCGTTTCCGGGCCCAAGCGCACCAAGATGCTCATTGCCCGTCTGGTCGGCTTCGTCGGAGTGGTTCTTGGACTGACGGTTCTCGTGGTGGTCATCATCACGAAGTTCGTCGGCGGGGTGTGGATGGCGCTGCTGGCGATGTTCCTGCTGTACGCGCTCATGGGCGGCATCTTCCGTCACTATTCGGCAGTCAATCGCGACCTGAGCGTCGATCCGGAAGATACGGATGTGCGCCGCCTGCCGGCCGGAACACGCGCGGTCGTCGTCGTCACCAGCATCAACAAACCCGCTTTGCGCTCTGTTGCCTATGCGCGGGCCAGCCGTCCCACTCAGCTGGAGGCGATTACTGTTGCGGTCGATGCCGAAGCGGTTGAGGAAATCCAAAAGCAGTGGGACGCGATGGAGCTGACGGTTCCGCTGACCATCATCGGTTCGCCGTTCAGGGAACTCATCCGTCCGATCATGCGGCACGTGACGACCCTGCGTCGCCGTCATCCGCAGGACCTCATCATCGTCTACATTCCCCAGTTCATCGTGGGCCGCTGGTGGGAGTCGCTGCTGCACAACCAGACGGTTCTGCGGCTGAAGTCGTTCTTGGCTTTCCTGCCCGGTGTGGTTGTTGCGACCGTGCCGTGGCGCCTGGAGTCCTTCAACCGCAGTCAGGTGGTTCTGGAAAGCGCGGAGGGCAATATCGAACTGTCTGACCTCAGGATGAAGAAATGACTGCTCAGCGTCCCGCGGTCGGTGACCGCCGTGTTCTTGTTCCCGATGCCCCGGCTGCCGGGGGAGCGGCCGCTGCCCGCACCGAGGACGGGGTTGTCTTCGTTGACGGTGCCCTTCCGGGCGAAACGGTCGAGGTGGAGCTGACCCAGGTGAAGAAGCGCTTTGCTCGCGCTCGGGTCACCTCGGTTGTCGCGCCATCAGAGCACCGTGTTCCCGACCGGCTGGCTGCCTGCGGTGCCGCAGGCGTTGGCGGGGTGGAGTTCGCTTCGGTTGATCTTGCGTATTCGCGCAGGCTCAAAGCCGAAGCCGCCCGGCAGCAGCTGGAGCGGATCGGCGGCATCGAATGGGACCTGCGGGTCAGCTCACTGCCGCGTGAAGCTGATGGAGGCTCCGGTATGGACTGGAGAACCCGAGTGCAGCTTGCCGTGGGCCCGGACGGCCAGCCCGGCCTGAGGGCCGGGGGATCTCACCGGGTTGTTCCGGTGTCCCGTATTCCGCTGGCGGTCGATGAGCTCAATGACCTGGGTCTGCACCGGCAGACCCTGCCCGGGCTGTCGAGGCTCGAGCTCGTCGCCTCGGCTGGCGGCGGGGCGATCATCGCCGTGGGGCAGCCGAAAGAGGCCGTGCTGGGCAAGCTGAGGGAAATCGCAGCCGCGCAGCCGGGTGCCTGGTCTGTTCTGCTGCGCACAGAGGGCAAGCGCAATCGCGGTCGCCCAGCACCCCCGCAGGTTCTCGCGGGCACTGGACGGGTGCGCGAAGAAGTCCGCGGCCAGCGCTTCGGTCTGGACGCCGACGGCTTCTGGCAGGTGCACGTGGATGCCGCGGATGTTCTGTCAGCGAAAGTTCTCGAGTTCGCGAGCCGTCCGCAGTCCGCACTTGATCTGTACTGTGGGGCCGGGCTGTTCTCGGTGTTCCTCGCCAAGGCGGGGGCCAAAGTCACCGGGATCGAAGGATCGCAGGCGGCGATTCAGTCCGCCAGAGCCAACGCGGAAGGCCTGCCGGCCAAGTTCGAAGTCGGACGCATTGAAAAGCTCGGAATGCTTCCGCCAGCCGACACCGTCGTGCTCGACCCGCCCCGAGCGGGAGCCGGAGAAGACGTCGTCAACACGATCGGCGCCTCGGCGGCGGGAAGGGTCGTCTACGTCAGCTGCGACGCCGGGACTTTCGCGCGTGACGCTCGCGGCCTGCTCGACTGCGGTTTTGAACTTGCGCACCTTCAGGGCTGGGATGCCTTCCCGCTGACGAAGCACACCGAATTCACCGCTGTCTTCACTCGCTGAGACTGGGCACGGCAGCCGTGCCCCGGTGGTGGAGAACACTGTGGTGATGCGATAAGATTTATCTTGACGTCAAGATACTTTGCACAACGTTTTTGTTGCCTAATTCGAGCTCGGATGAAGCCGAGCCGGGCGCAGGGTATCGAGAGCGAACGAACAGGAGAGTCACTTGAGCAACGTCGACAGTTTCAAGTCCAAGGGCACTCTTGAGGTCGGAGACAAGTCCTACGAGATCTACCGCCTCAGCGCGGTCGATGGTTCGGACAAGCTTCCGTTCAGCCTCAAGGTCCTGCTGGAGAACCTGCTCCGCACCGAAGACGGTGCCAACATCACCGAGGACCACATCAAGGCACTCGCCTCGTGGGACCCCAAGGCCGAACCGAGCGTTGAAATCCAGTTCACGCCGGCTCGTGTCGTCATGCAGGACTTCACCGGTGTTCCCTGCATCGTCGACCTCGCCACCATGCGCGAAGCCGTTAAGGAACTCGGCGGTAACCCGGACGACATCAACCCGCTGGCTCCCGCTGAACTCGTCATCGACCACTCGGTCCAGATTGACTCCTTCGGCAACGCAGACGCCATCGAGCGCAACATGGACATCGAATACCAGCGCAACGGTGAGCGCTACCAGTTCCTGCGCTGGGGCCAGACCGCATTCGACGACTTCAAGGTCGTTCCCCCGGGCATGGGCATCGTCCACCAGGTCAACATCGAATACCTGGCACGTGTCGTCATGGCCCGCGAAGTCGGCGGCGTGACCCGCGCTTACCCCGACACCCTCGTCGGCACTGACTCCCACACCACCATGGTCAACGGCCTCGGTGTGCTCGGCTGGGGCGTGGGCGGCATCGAAGCAGAAGCAGCAATGCTCGGCCAGCCCGTCTCCATGCTCATTCCGCGCGTCGTCGGCTTTAAGCTCAAGGGCGAAATCCCCTCCGGCGTGACCGCTACCGACGTCGTTCTGACGATCACCGACATGCTCCGCCAGCACGGTGTTGTCGGCAAGTTCGTTGAGTTCTACGGCGAAGGCGTTGGAGCCGTTCCGCTGGCCAACCGCGCCACGATCGGCAACATGAGCCCCGAATTCGGTTCGACCGCCGCCATGTTCCCCATCGACGACGTCACCATCGACTACCTCAAGCTCACCGGCCGTTCGGACGAGCAGATTGAGCTGGTCGAAAAGTACGCCAAGGAACAGGGCCTGTGGCACGACCCGTCGAACGAAGTCGAGTACTCCGAGTACCTCGAACTCGACCTGTCGACGGTCGTTCCTTCGATCTCCGGTCCGAAGCGTCCGCAGGACCGCATCGAACTGTCTGACGCCAAGGCTCAGTTCGCCAAGGACATCCACAACTACGCTCAGCCGGGCGAAGAGGACAAGTCCGTCGACGTCTCCATGGGCGACGGCCGCGAATTCGAACTGAAGAACGGTGCGGTTGCCATTGCGTCGATCACCTCGTGCACCAACACCTCGAACCCGTCGGTCATGATGGCCGCAGGTCTGCTGGCCCGCAACGCCCGCAAGAAGGGTCTGAACTCCAAGCCGTGGGTCAAGACCTCGATTGCTCCCGGTTCGAAGGTCGTCACCGACTACTACACCAAGGCCGGCCTCATCGAAGACCTCGAGGCGCTGAACTTCTTCATCGTCGGCTACGGCTGCACCACCTGCATCGGCAACTCCGGTCCGCTCGAATCGGAGATCTCGGAAGCCATTCAGGACAACGACCTTTCGGTCACCGCAGTCCTGTCCGGTAACCGCAACTTCGAAGGCCGCATCAGCCCGGACGTCAAGATGAACTACCTGGCTTCGCCGCCGCTGGTCATCGCATACGCCCTGGCCGGAAGCATGGACTTCGACTTCGAAAACCAGCCGCTGGGTCAGGATCAGGACGGAAACGACGTCTTCCTCAAGGACATCTGGCCTTCGCCGGAAGAAGTCGAAAGCGTCATCGACTCCTCGATTTCGACCGAAGCCTACAAGTCCGAATACGGCACCATCTTCGACGGTGACGAGCGCTGGCAGAAGCTCGACACCCCGTCCGGTTCCGTCTTCGAATGGGACGACGAATCGACCTACGTCCGCAAGCCCCCGTACTTCGAGGGCATGGAACTCGAACCGGCGCCGGTCAAGGACATCGAAGGCGCCCGCGTGCTCGCCAAGCTCGGCGACTCGGTCACCACTGACCACATTTCGCCGGCTGGTTCCTTCAAGGCCGACACCCCGGCAGGTAAGTACCTCACCGAGCACGGTGTTGAGCGCAAGGACTTCAACTCCTACGGTTCGCGCCGCGGTAACCACGAAGTGATGATTCGCGGTACGTTCGCCAACATCCGCCTGCAGAACCTGCTGCTCGACGGTGTTCAGGGTGGCTTCACCCGCGACTTCACGCAGGAAGGCGGCCCGCAGACCACCATCTACGACGCCGCTATGAACTACCAGGCTGCCGGCACCCCGCTGGTCGTCCTCGGCGGTAAGGAATACGGCTCCGGTTCTTCGCGTGACTGGGCTGCAAAGGGCACCAAGCTGCTCGGCGTTGCCGCTGTCATCGCTGAGAGCTTCGAGCGCATCCACCGTTCGAACCTGATCGGCATGGGTGTTCTGCCCATGCAGTTCCCGGCCGGTGAAAGCGCCGACACGCTGGGCCTGGACGGCACCGAGACCTTCTCGATCGCAGGTGTCGAACAGCTCAACGACGGTGTCACGCCGAAGACGCTGAAGGTCACCGCGACCAAGGACAACGGTGAGACCGTTGAGTTCGACGCTGTTCTGCGCATCGACACCCCCGGTGAAGCCGACTACTACCGCAACGGCGGCATCCTCCAGTACGTCCTCCGCTCGCTCGTGAAGTGACGCACTGAAGATTCGCTGAAGCCGTAAGGCAGCGCTGAAGCGGGCCGGATCATATGATCCGGCCCGCTTTGCTGTGTCCGCTTGTCTGCGCCCCGAGGCTCGAAATCGTTAGACTCACATCGTTCGACGCCCCGATCGGCGGGGTAGCAGCAGCCCCGGCCAGAGAAGGAGCGAAGTTTGGCATCTGAGTCCGCAGCAGCGAAGACCAGTGCGCGCGTGCACAGCATCGGCGGCATGGCGTTGACCGAGCTTTGGGAGAGATTCTCCTTCTACGGACTTCAGAGCATCCTGTCCTTCTATTTGCTCTACGAGCTCGATCAGGGCGGACTCGCACTCAGCCCCGCGGCCTCGGCGGGCATCGTCGGCGCCTACGGGGGAGCGGTCTACATCGCCCAGCTCATCGGAGCGTGGCTCGGCGAGCGCGTCCTGAGCCCGAAGCGGCTTGTGCTCATCGGCGGCATCGTCATCGCGTTCGGCCACATCGGCCTGGCCGTCGTGGCCGGACTGCCGGGGCTTGCCGTCGGCCTCGTCCTCATCATCCTCGGCACCGGCGCACTCAAGACGAACATCACATCCATCGTCGGCTTCATCCTCGAAGACGAGACCCTGGCCAGACGAGACGCGGGATTCTCCTATTTTTACATGGCCATCAACACCGGTTCCGTCATCGGACCGCTCGCGACGGGCTTCGTACAGGAGGAATGGGGCTTCCACCCGGGGTTCGCGCTTGCGGCAGTCGGCATGATCGCCGCCGTGATCCAGTACGTCTTCTCCTCCCGCCGCCTGCCCAAGAGGGCCGACCAGGTCACGCGGCCGCTCTCGCCGCGGGGTGCGCGCACCGCCGTCGTCCTCACCGCGGCTGCCATCGCAGTCGTCGGCATCGCCGCATGGAGCGGACTGCTGCGCGCGGAGATGCTCTCGACTGTCGCTACGGTCGTCGCCGTCGTCGCTGCTGCGGCGTATTTCGCCGTCATGCTCACGTCGAAGAAGGTCACTGCGACCGAGAAGCGCCGCGTCGCGTCCTTCATTCCCCTGTTCTTCGTCTCCGGCCTGTACTTCGGCTTCCTGTTCCAGAAGTTCACCGCCGTGTCGATCCTCATCCAGGAGAGAGTGGACCGCAGCCTCGGCGACTGGTCCTTCCCCGTCGGATGGGTCTCGATGTTCAGCCCGCTGGCCGCGGTCCTCGCCGCACCGCTCATCGCATCGCTGTGGACGAAGATGGGCTCGCGCCAGCCCGGCGCGGCCGCCAAGTACTCGATCGGGTCGATTCAGATCGGCGTGGGCTTCTTCTTCCTACTCGTCATCTCCGCGTGGGCGTTTCAGGACGAGATTCCCGTCGTCCTCATCCTGATCTTCATGGCGATCATGGGCAGCTCGGAGAACTTTGTCGGACCGATCGGGCTGGCTCTGGCCACGCAGATCGCGCCGAAGGCGTTCACCGCCCAGATGGTCGCGGTCAACTTTCTGACTCTGGCGCTCGGCTCGTCGCTGTCCGGTCTGCTCGGGCAGCTCTACGCCGCGATTCCGAACAGCGCCTACTTCGTCATCATCGGCGCCTCGGCGGTCCTCATCGGCGTGTGCCTGCTGCTCGTGCGCAGGCCCCTGCAGAGGAGCCTCTACGCCGGCCTGAGCTGACCGGCTCTGCACACGAGGCGCCGCTCAGGTGAGTTCGAAAACTCACCTGAGCGGCGCCTCGTCATATGGGGAAGCTCAGCCCCGCAGGGGCTGCGGCGCTGCCGTCAGTGGCTGAGGTCTGAGCCTGAGGTTTCCTTCATGGTGGAAATCGTGATGCACGAGACGATCAGCAGGAACACCGAGTATCCGGCGAAGATCCAGGGGTTGCCAACGGCGGCGAGCACCATGCCGGCGGTACCGCCGAACGCTGCAATGGCCACGGCGTAGGGGATGCCGAAGCCGGCGGTGCGCTGAGCCGTGGGGAACATTTCGGCGTAGGTGGCCGGGGCGTGCGAAAGGAATCCCGCCAGCAGGATCAGCTGCGTGCACACTGCTGCGACCAGCAGCGGGAACGATCCGGTGGCGATGATGCCGATGGCGGGGAAGTACAGAAGCGCACTTCCGCCCAGGCCGATGAGCATAGTGGGTTTGCGGCCCCACTTGTCAGACACCCAGCCCCATACCGGAAGTGCGAAGCAGAAGACGATATTGCCGATCAGACCGGCAACGAAGCCCTGCTGTTCCGTGAAGCCGAACGACTTGTGCGAAATAGATGCGATGGTGACTGACCAGATGTAGTACGAAACCGTCAGACCGGCGGTCATGCCGATGACACGCAGGCCGATGGGCCAGTTCTTGAACACTTCGATGAAGACGTTCTTTGACAGCTCTGGTTTGGGCTGTTCCTGTGCTTTCCTGCGCTGCTCTTCGAAGATTTCGGATTCTTCCATGTGGCGACGGATCCACAGCGCCACAAGTCCGAGCACGGCGCCCAGGGCGAACGGGATTCGCCACCCCCATGCGTTCATGGCCTCCGGTGACAGTGTTGCCTGCAGGGTCAGGCCGAGAGCCAGGCCGATAAGCTGGCCGCAGGTGCCGGACACGTAGATGCTGGAGGAGTACAGGCCCCTGTGCTCGCGAGGTGCCTGTTCGGCAAGGTAGGTCTGTGCGGCTGGGAGCTCACCGCCGTGGGCGAGCCCCTGAATGAGCCGGGCCACAAGGAGCAGTGCTGAGGATAGCTAACCCACCGATTCATAGGTCGGGCAGATCGCGATGAGCAGTGAGCCGCCGGATGCGGCGACGACTGACAGGGTGAGTGCGTGTTTGCGGCCGATTCGGTCGCCGATCCAGCCGAAGACAACACCGCCGAATGGCCGGGCGACGAAGCCGACGGCGAAGACCGCCATAGTCTCCAGGAACGCTGACTGCGGGTTGTCGCTGTTGAACAGCTGGCTGGACAGGTATACGGCGAAGCTGGCGTAGACGTTCCAGTCGTACCATTCGAGCGCGTTTCCAACGCTCGTGCCGATGATGGTTTTGGCGTTTGTATGCGGACGTGCTGTTGCTGATGTTGGTGGTGTGCTCACGGGCACCTACTTCGAATCGGGTTTTTGATGTGAGCCAGACTACGCCCATTGAAAGGTGCTGACGGTCAGTTTCTGTCATTTTTCTGTAGGCGGTTAGACTGGACTGCTGACACCTACACGCACTGGAGGACCACGCGGTGACTTTTCTTGAGGGGCTGAGAGGCCCTGATGACCTGCGGGAACTCAGCGACGCAGAATGTGACGTTCTGGCCAAAGAGATCCGCGACGAACTGATTTCGAAAGTCTCAGCCGTCGGCGGACATCTGGGTCCCAACCTCGGCGTTGTCGAACTGACCATGGCGATTCACCGCGTGTTCAAGTCCCCGCGTGACACCGTGCTGTTCGATGTGGGCCACCAGTCCTACGTCCACAAACTCCTCACCGGCAGACTCGCCGGCTTCGACACGCTGCGCCAGTGGGACGGCATGTCCGGCTACCCCTCGCGGGAAGAAAGCCCGCACGACGTCATCGAGAACTCGCACGCTTCGGCTGCGCTGTCATGGGCTGACGGCATCGCCAAGGCGAATCAGCTGCGCGGTAAGAACGACCGCCATGTCGTCACCGTCGTCGGCGATGGTGCGCTGACGGGCGGCCTGGCCTGGGAAGCGCTCAATACAATCGCAGCGGACGAATCGACCCCACCGCGCAAAATGGTCATCGTCGTCAACGACAACGGCCGCTCCTACGCGCCGACCGTCGGCGGCTTCGCAACGCACCTCGATTCCCTGCGCACTTCGTCGAGCTACGAAAAGATCCTGTCCTGGGGCAAGGAACGCCTGCAGGAGGGCGGGATCCCCGGCCGCTACGCCTATTCGGCCATGCACGGTATGAAAAAGGGTCTGAAAGACATGGTGACGACGCCGTCACCGCAGGCCGGCATGTTCGACGAACTGGGGATCAAGTACATCGGACCGGTGGACGGGCATGACCTCGAAGCCCTCCAGCGGGCGCTGAGTCTGGCCAAACAGTACGATGCCGGTCCCGTCATCGTGCACGCGCTCACCCAGAAGGGCCACGGCTACGCTCCGGCGTATAACGACGACGCGGACCAGTTCCACGCCGTCGGCGTCATTGACCCTTCAACGGGCAAGGCCAAGCCGACAGTCGGCACCTCGTGGACCGAGGTGTTCGGCAAGGAAATCGTTGAGATCGCGCGCAAGCGCGACGACATCGTGGCCATCACCGCCGCCATGCTGCAGCCGGTGGGGCTGAAGGAGTTCGCAGACGAATACCCCGAGCGGGTTTTCGACGTCGGCATTGCCGAACAGCACGCAGTGGCCTCGGCCGCCGGTCTGTCCTTCGGGGGACTGCACCCCGTGGTCTGCCTGTACGCAACCTTCCTCAACCGCGCCTTCGACCAGGTGCTCATGGACGTTGCACTCCACAAACAGGGTGTGACTTTCGTCCTTGACCGCGCCGGCGTGACAGGCCCGGACGGAGCAAGCCACCACGGCGTGTGGGACATGGCGATGCTGCGGATCGTCCCAGGACTGCAGCTGGCAGCCCCGCGTGACGCCACACGACTGGTTGAAGAACTGCGCGAAGCCGTCGAAGTGGAAGACGCCCCGACGGTCGTGCGTTTCTCCCGCGGCAAAGTCGGCCGTGAATTCGAAGCGCTGCGCCGCACAGAAGACGGCGTTGACGTGTTGGCCGACGTGCCTGAGGACTGCAGTGAAGACGTTCTCATCGTGTCGGTTGGGGCTCTTGCCGACCGAGCCCTGGCTGTGCGTGACGAACTCGCATCCCGCGGCATCGGCGCCATGGTCGTCGACCCCCGGTGGGTGCTGCCGGTCCCGCAGTCCGTCATCGAACGCGGCGCTGAGTTCAGCCTCGTCGCTGTGATCGAAGACGGCATCAAGATCGGCGGCATCGGATCGCAGATCCGACAGGAGCTGCGTGAAGACCGTTCGCGCACGGGCGTTGTCGAACTCGGCGTGCCGGATGAATTCCTGCCGCAGGGAACGCGCGAAGAAGTCCTGTCCTATGCCGGCATGGATGTTTCGGACATGGTCGAAGACATTCTGCGCATGCTTCCCGGTGCCGAGCGTCACCTGCGCGAAGCTCGCTGACTCAGCCGGCTGACCAGCAGAGGCAGGAGACTGCAGCCTGCAGCCGGTCGGCACTCAGGCGCGCACGCTGCGATGCTGATCGATCACCCGGCACAGCAGCGGTGCAGCCTCGGCATTCTGCCATTCGCGCGCACCGCGCTCCCGCAGGAAGTCTTCGACAGCATCGACATCGGCCGGGTGGTCGCCGCCAAGGGCAGCCCGCGATGCCAGTTCCCGCACCAAAGCCGGAGTGATGAGAAGGTCGTGCGGTACATCGAGCTCTTCTGCCCGCGCGTTCACGGCACTCTTCATGTGCGTCAGGATGTCCTTTGCCGCGTCCCGCTGTTGCCTGGTCAGCCGCGGTGTTGACTTCTGCGGATCGCGCACCGTGGGCATCATGTCTTCTGGCAGGCGGTTACAGGCCTGCACGGCGCTGAAGAGCTCACGGGCATCCGCGGGTGTCGGGCGGCCTCGACCGGGAAGTCGCAGCAGCTCTTTGGAAGATCTCAGCTGTGTTCCCGCTGCCTGCACCATAGCTCGGTCCGCGATGATGCGTCCGGGAGCGACATCGCGCTCTTCGGCGAGATCGTCGCGCACCGCCCACATGGCGCGCACACGCCCCAGACCGCGGCGATTCTTGATTGCACCCAGACCGTGCACGCGCCGCCAGGGCTCCGGGTACACCTTCGGGGTGAACAGTGCAGCGTGTGCGAACTCCTGCTGAGCGATTTCCCACTTGTCGGCTTCACGCAGCTTCTGTTCGAGAATGTCGCGCAGTTCAATGAGCAGTTCGACGTCAAGAGCGGCGTAGGCCAGCCAGTCGTGGGGGAGTGGACGCTGAGACCAGTCGACGTAGGAGTGCTCCTTTGCCAGGCGAACTCCCAGGTGGGCGCCGATGAGTGAAGCCAGTCCGAATTTCGGTTCGTTCAGCAGACGAGCGGCGATTTCGGTGTCGAAGACGCGGGTGGGAACCATGCCGGCTTCAGCCAGACAGGGCAGGTCTTGGCTCGAAGCGTGCAGAATCCATTCGGCATCCTGCATTGCGCGGCCAACCGGTTCGAGACTGTCAAAGGCTTCCGGGTCCAGCAGGAGGATCCCCGTTCCTGCGCGCTTGAGCTGTATGAGGAAGGCGCGGCTGCCGTAGCGGATGCCCGAGGCGCGTTCGGCATCGACGGCTACGGGGCCAGTTCCGGCCTCCAAAGCGGCAACCGCGTCGGCGAGCGCTTTCGGGGTGCTGATGACCTCCGGCACGCCGCCGGCGGGTTCGTCGAGGAGTGGAAGGTTGGGGTCGACGTCAGATGAGCTCATCGCCTGCGTCCCGGGAAGGGACTGACTCCTTCGGGCATGGGTGGAAGGCCCGCCACGGTCATGATGAGCTCGACCCACGCTTCAACGTGTTCGGAAATGTCTGCGGGATCCTCAAGCACTGGGGTCCACGATGCACGCAGTTCAAGGTCGACGGTCGTCGGCCGCTGCGCGAGGGTTCCGAAGCTTTCGGATATGACTTTCGTGGTTGTGCCGCCGACGGCGGTCACATCGCAGTCGCGCCCGTCCAGGGCGTCTGTCAGCCACGTCCACGCAACGTGGCCGAGCATCGGCTCGGCGGCCAGTTCGTCTTCGAGTTCCGCACGGATATAGGACACGATCCTGAACGGCCCCTGCCATTCTTCCGGTGCTGCCGGGTCGTAGAGGACGACGATTCGGCCGGTCGCGAGGTCGTCAACGGCGTCGTCTTCGAGGAACGTGCCCTCGGCTGTGACCTGGGCGGAGAAAGCGACGGCCCACGGTGCTAGCCGGCCGGGTGCGGCGATTTCTTCGATCCTCACCTGCGGGGTCGACTGCACGGCCCGGAGAGCCTCGGCGAGTGTCGCGAAGGCCTTGGGCGTGCGATTGATGGGAACAGGCTGGACCACGCCCTCAACGGTAGACAGCGCGGCGGGGCAGGCGAAGCTCCCACGCCGGGCGGATGGAATACTCGGGGGTCGAAGTGCCTTGAACCGTCGGAAGGAGTACACAGTGTCTGTTGAACCTGAAGACTTCAAAAGCGCTTTTGCCGATCACCCGGCCGGAGTGTGCATCATCACCGCAGACAGCGGTGACGGTCCGTTCGGGCTGACGGCCTCCTCGGTGGCCAGCGTGTCGCTCGACCCGCCTTCGCTCCTGTTCTCCGTCACGAAGGCCAGGGGAGCGGCCGGTCATGTTCTCGACGCTCCGCGCTTTGCCGTCAACATGCTCCACACGGGGCATTCGGAGCTTGCCGTTCAGTTCGCCATGCCCGGCGGGGAGCGCTTTTCGGCCCGCCAGAACTGGACGTATATGGATGATGGGGTCCCGGTGCTCGATGACGCGCACTCCGTGTTTGTGTGTTCCCACTACGGCAGGCTGCCGGTTGGGGAATCGACGGTGGTCGTGGGAGAAGTGGAAGACATCGTGCGCAGGCCACAGGGCATTCCCATGGTCTATCACCAACGCCGCTTCCACGACCTCGGCAAACTCCTGTGACGAGGTGCCGGTCACACCTTCGCGGTATGACCGTGACCGGTGTCCCGGATGGGCTCAGCATCTGAGACGATAGGGGCATGGCTACAACTTTCGAGCGGGCGGCAACCGGCCGTCCTGTATCGCGCACACCCGTCTGGTTTATGCGGCAGGCAGGCAGGTCTCTGCCGGAGTACCTCAAACTGCGTGAGGGCACCTCGATGCTGGAGTCGTGCCGCCGCCCAGACATGGTCACCGAAATCACGATGCAGCCGGTCCGCCGTCACGGCGTTGACGCTGCGATCTTCTTCTCTGACATTGTCGTTCCGCTGCAGGCGGCTGGTGTTGGCGTGGAGATCAAACCCGGTGTTGGGCCGGTCATGGATCAGCCCATCCGTCGGGCTGAGGACATTGACGCCCTGCCAGAGCTGACTCCGGATGACATTCCCGACATTGTCGAATCGGTGCGCGGAATTGTTGAGCAGCTTCCCGAAGACACTCCGCTCATCGGCTTTGCCGGCGCACCGTTTACGCTGGCCAGCTACCTCATTGAGGGCGGTCCGTCGAAGAATCACGAAAAGACGAAGGCCATGATGGTCGGCGCTCCTGAACTGTTCGACCGTCTGCTGAGCAAGCTCGACGTCATGTCGGAGCTGTTCATCCGCACGCAGGTTGAGGCCGGCGCGAGCGCTTTCCAGGTGTTCGACTCCTGGGCGGGCTACCTGTGTGAGGAGGACTACCGTCGTTATGTTCTGCCGCACACGCAGCGTCTTTTCTCCGGCCTTTCTGATCTGGATGTTCCCAGCATTCACTTCGGTGTGCAGACTGGTGAGCTGCTGACCGCTATGTCGGAGGCCGGTTCGACCGCCGTCGGCGTCGACTTCCGCGTTGACCTGGCCGAGGGCATTAAGCGAATCCAGCCGCATCAGGCTGTGCAGGGCAACCTGGATCCCGCGATGCTGTTCGCTCCGTGGGAGGCTCTGCAGGAGCGGATCGAGTCGATTGTCCGCAAGGGGCTCGAAGCTCCCGGCTTTGTGTTCAACCTGGGTCACGGCGTGCTGCCGAACACCGATCCCGAGGTGCCGGGCCGGGTTGTTCGGGAAGTCCACCGGATCTCGGAACAGGTTCTGGCTGAAAAGGCATGACCGGACGCTCCGCTGTCGTCATTGGGGCCGGGATCTCCGGCCTGACCGCCGCCTATGAGTATCTGCAGTACTCGCCGGGCAGTTCTGTCACGGTGTACGAGGCGTCTGACCGCTTGGGCGGTCTGCTGAAGTCTTCGACACTGGGCGGGGCTGTTGAGTCGGCTGACGTGGGTGCCGAGGCGAGCCTCTATGTGCGGCCGGAAACCCGGGGCCTTGCCGAGCGCCTGGGTTTGGAAGCCGTGTATCCGTCCCGCGAGCACTCTTCGCAGCTGTTTGTGGGCGGGCGAATGCAGGCCATGCCCAAGGGCACCCTCATGGGCGTGCCGGGGGACCCCCGCGCGCTTGAGGGAATCCTGAGCGCCGATGAGATCGCCAGAGCTGAAGCCGAACAGCTGACCCCCGCCGGTGCTGACGATGTGTCGGTCGGTGATTTCATTGCCTCCCGCCTGGGGGATGCTGTCGTCGACAAGGTGCTCGACCCGCTCATCGGCGGCGTGTACTCGGGTCGCTGCCGCGACCTGTCGATGCAGGCGACCGTCCCGGCGCTGCTGCAGGCTCACCGCAACGGCACCTCGGTGCTTGAGACCGTCAGGGACGCGCTTGCCGCCCGCACCGCCACCTCGGGAGCGAATGTTCCCGGCACTCAGAAGAAGTCCGCACCGCCTGTGTTCATGACTCTGCGCGGCGGGATCAGCGCTCTGATCACGGCTCTTGCCGAAGATGTGCGCAGTCGTGGCGGGCAGATCAATACGGGTGCGCAGGCTGTGTCCGCGAACAGAGCAGACGACGGCTGGCAGGTGCTGTTCGCCGGCGGCGAGCAGGTGCGTGCCGACGATCTCATCATTGCCGTGCCCGCTTACGCGGCAGCTGAGATTCTGCGCGCAGAGGCACCTCGGGCCGCGCAGCTGCTGGCGGAGGTTCCCTACGCCAGTTCGGCTGTCATCACGGCGGTCCTCGACCTTGCTGAGCCCCTAGGCGGCAGCGGGTTCCTCATCCCGCCTACGGAAGACCGCTTCATCAAGGCCTCCACCTACGCGTCAACCAAATGGCCGTGGCTGGACGACGTCCTGCCTGAAGGCCGTGCTGTTGTGCGCATGAGTGTGGGCCGCTTCGGCGATGCCCCCGATGTATGGGAGCAGTTGGACGATGACGAACTTGCCAGCCGCGCGTGGGCGGACTGGCTCGACATCACCGGCAGGAACGACACCGCTGAGCACCTCGAAGTCCAGCGGTGGCAGGACAGTCTGCCGCAATTCACCCCGGGACACTTTGCCCGCGTGGCGGACATCGACCGCGCGACATCTGAGATCCCCGGCCTGGCGCTGGTCGGAAACGTGTACGAAGGTGTAGGACTGCCGGCGTGCATATCCCGAGCGCAGAACGAAATCCATCGCATGAGCGAGAAAGGCTGATAATGCGCGAATACCAAGAACCCTCACAGGAACAGATCGACCAGGCCAACGACGAAATCCGCTACCTCGGCTATTCCGTCTTCGCCGCCAGCGGTGACCTCCCCGAGGGTGACCGCCAGCAGCTTGCCGGTGAGGTCCTTGAGCAGCTGGACGAACTCAAAGCGGAAGGCCTGACCGTCCGCGGAACCTACGACGTTTCGGCACTGCGCGCTGACGCCGACATCATGTTCTGGTGGATCGCACCGAAGGTCGAAACCCTCCAGAAGGCCTACTCGATTGTTCGCCGCTCAACACTCGGCGCGATCCTCGAACCCGTGTGGTCGGTTGTCGGTCTGCACCGCCCCGCAGAGTTCAACCGCCGTCACATCCCAGCGTTCATGACGGACGAAACACCGCTGGACTACCTGTGCGTGTACCCGTTCGTGCGCAGCTACGACTGGTACATCCTCAAAGCCGAAGACCGTTCGAAGATGCTGCGCGACCACGGTATGGCAGCTGCGGGCTACAAGGACATCAAAGCGCACACGGTGTCGTCGTTCGCTCTGGGCGACTACGAGTTCCTGCTGGGCTTCGAAGCCGACCAGCTGCACCGTCTGGTCGACATGATGCGCGACCTGCGCGCCACCGAGGCTCGCCTGCACGTGCGCGAAGAAATCCCGTTCTACACGGGACCGCGCCGCGAACTGGCTGACATCATCGCCGACTGGCGCTGATCCCCGTTGACCCCAAGCAGCGCCAAGCGCTGACCGAACGACTGTGGCCGCCGGATACTCCGGCGGCCACAGTCATTCCCACAGCCCAACCCGGCCCTGGCACACCAAAAGCCAGCCAGAACCAGGTGAGCTCCGCCTCGTCAGTCCTCCACGAGTTCCAGACAGATGGAGTTGATGCAGTACCGCGCATCGGTCGGGGTCGGAAAGCCCTCACCGTAGAAGACGTGGCCCAGGTGGCTGTCGCAGGCGGCACACCGCACCTCGGTGCGGACCATTCCCATTGATTCGTCGCGGATGTAGCGCACGCGGTCTTCAGCCAGCGGTGCATAGAACGCCGGCCAGCCGCACTGGGCATCAAACTTCGTATCCGAGGTGAACAGCTCCGCCCCGCACGCCCGGCACAGGTAGCGGCCTTCGCGGAACACTCCGTCGTACTCACCGGTGAACGGCCGTTCCGTTCCACCCTGGCGAAGCACAGCGAACTCCTCCGGGGAGAGAATCTCCTGCCATTCCTGTTCTGTTCTGTTTGCTGCGTCAGCCATGTCAGCTCCTGTTCTTTGTGTGCCGGTGATGACTCAACTGTAGAAAACTGTGTTCGGTGCGAAGAATTCCGGCCACGTTGGCACACCGGCGTCAGCCGACCCTAAACTGTTCTGCAGGAGGTAACCAGGTGGCACAGCCTATCCAGTCCAAGACAGCACGAGCCCTGGCAGCGGGGCTCGGCATCGGCATCGGGATCGGTGCTCTTGTCTCGATTGCCTCTTCCGGGCTTGCCGTCTACTTCGCACGGAAAGTCGTCACACCCGGAAAAGCCAAAAACGATGTGCGGATCCTACACGTCGAGGGTTTCGACGACGACATGATCATCCACCTGGAAGCAACGCCGGACACTCTGGTTCCCGGAACATACGGCCTGTACTTCGGCAATGGCACCGACGAAGGCTTCGCCCGCATCGGCGATCTCATTGAATACGACCCCGTTTCCGCAACCGTCAGCCGGAAAGTCGACACAGTGCTGCGCGGGGACATCCGTCACGCTTCCGTGGGTCGGTGGACGGGAACCGTCCACATGGGGCCAGAAGACCTCTACCTTCCGTGCGAAAACATCGTCATCAGCTCTGATGTTGGGGCGCTGCCGTCGTGGTTCCTGCCGACCACCGCGGCACAGCCGTCAGACACGTGGGCCATCCTGATCCACGGCCGAGGCGGAACTCGCCGGGAAACGCTGCGTGCGGCTGCCGTTCTTGACCGGGTGGGGATTCCGTCAATCGCCATGTCCTATCGCAACGACCCGGAAGCTGAACGCCACCAGACATACGGCCTGGGGGATACCGAATGGCTTGACGTTGACCGTGCAATTGACTTCGCCCTGGCCAACGGGGCGCGCAGGATCGTGCTGTTCGGATGGTCGATGGGTGCCGCAATTGCGTTCCAGACCGCATCCCGGGGCCGTCACGCAGACAGCATCGTCGCCATGGTGCTCGACGGACCCGTGGTCGACTGGTATGACGTTCTGGACCACCAGGCCCGGCTCAACCTGCTGCCCACCCCGATTGCCAGGCTGACGCTGCAGATGATCACCCAGCCGTGGGCGCGCAGACTCACCGGTCTGGAAACGCCTTTGGACCTTGACCGCATGGACTGGGTCAAGCGCGCGGCCGACCTGAGAGTCCCCACACTGCTCATCCACTCCGAAGATGACGAATTCGTGCCGGTGGGGCCGTCGCGTGCGCTCGCCGGCTTCCGTCGGGACCTCGTGACAATGCCGCACTACACAAAAGCGCGGCACACCAAGGAATGGAATGTGGATCGGCTCGCGTGGGAAGACGACGTGGCGCGTTTCCTACGCAGTCTGGAAACCCAGACGCAGCATGAGGGTGCTGTCGCCTTCGACGGCTGACAACAGGCGCAGGTCGGCGGGGCCGTCCAGTTCGACCTGACCGAGGATGCCCGGCCCATCGCCGCCCACCAGCAGCGGGCTGGTGGTCACGCACATTTCATCAATGGCGCCCGCGGCTGCCCATGCGCCCAGCAGGGACGGGCCGCCTTCACACAGGGCGCGCTTGAATCCGCGCTGGGCCAGTGCCGTCAGCACTGTGTGCGGGTCAGCGGTGTCAACGCGGATGACTTCGTCAAGACTGCTGCGCAGCCGCTGCAGAACCTCGGCATCCTCAGTTGTTGTGAACACGATGATGCGGCCGCTGCCGGCAGAGACCAGGTGTTCGATGTCGAGGTTCCCTGAGCCGGTGATGATCGCCAGCACCGGGGCTGGTTCCTGTCCGCGGGCCTGCCGGGCTTCAGCAAAGCGCTGACGCGCGGGCAGACGTGTGTAGCCCTCTTCGCGGACAGTGGACGCACCGACGATGACAACATCGGCCAGGGAGCGCAGGACGGCAAAGACGCGTTTGTCCGAGGGGCTGGAGATGGTTCCTGACAGTCCGTCCGCGCCTGCGATCTTGCCGTCGAGGCTTTGCACCATGTTCGACTGTACGCGTGGGCGATCCGATGGAATCGCGGTCGAATCGTAGAGTTCGGTCAGGACTTCTTCCTGCGGGTCGGGTGCGAGGTCGACAGGCGAGGGGAAGATCTGCTGCAAGTGCTGTGAGGCGGCCACGAACAGACTCTTAACGTGCGAGGAAGTCAGCGCTGCCCATGGCGATCATGGGGTTCTTGTCGGGGTCGAGTGCCTTGAGGATGGTCCCCATGTCTTCGCGGTCGACGGTCACGCAGCCGTGGGTGCTGTTTCCGTGGTCGACGTGCAGCCAGATGCCGCCGCCGGGGGCTTTGCCCTGCGGGCGGGTGCGGTCGGTGGGCGGAACCCCCGTTTTGCGGTTGTAGTCGATTGCGAGCACGTAGTCGTAGACCTGCGTGTAGTCGTCTCCGTAGACGGCCTCCGCGCTGCCGCGCAGGCTCTTGTCCTGTGTGTAGGGCATCTTCGTGCCCGGGTCGGGCAGGTAGCCGCCTGCATCAGTGAGCGTGAAGACTCCCGCAGGGGTCGACAGGTCGCCTTCTTTGCGCTTTTCCTTCCACCCGGCTTCGCCGTTGTGTCCGGCAAACGACAGCTTCTGCTGCCAGCCGCCATCAGTGCGCTCATACAGGGTTGTCGTGACGGCGGTGTCTTTGTTCTTCGGACTTGAAGACACGATCACCTGTTGGGTGTCCTGGGGAATCTGGGCGGCCGTTTTGGGGCCCAGCTGGGGGATTGAGGTGTGGAATTCGCTGCTGTCACCGCCGCGGATGTGCAGAACGGGTGCGGAAAAATCGCCGGGTGTGCGCAGGGTGGGCGCGGTGAGCTGATCGCCTTCGGCGATCGCCGGGGTCGACTGGTTGGCGGCTGCTACAGCCAGTGCAAGCGCACCGGCAAGAACACCGGCCGCTGGAATTATCCACCACGGCTTCGCGGATGGCGACTTCGATCGCGCGTTGTCCATGCAGCCCAGTATCTCATTCCGAACGTGCAAGACGGTGGACCGGGCGTGTCTGCAGTAGGTGCGCGGTTCTGCCGAAAGCCTGCCGTACGGCAGTGTCGGCTAGACTGCACCGCATGAGCAAACCGTCCGACGCCGGTTCCAACGGCACACCGTCCAACGGCAGCCCAGGCTTTTCATCCGAAAACAGCTCTGGGGCCGGGAGCCTGCACCGAGAGATCTTCGACAGCGAGGTCGATGGCGATTCGACTCGCCAAATGAGCCTGGACGAAATCAGCGAAATCGGTCGGCAGCGCTCTTCCGAAGCAGAGCGATTCACACCGCCTCCTCCGCCGGCAGCACCGCCTCGGTCCGGTTCGTCCGCGCCGTCAGCCCCACCGGTTTCGCCAGAGCGGCCTGCCATCCGCGCGCAGTCGGACGTTGACGCTTTTCCGCCTCCTCCCGTGCCTCCGACAGCTCCGACTGTAGGTGCCCAACAGGTGCACCACGGGGGACGACAGGCAGCTGGGCAGTTCAGTCCGCAGATGGGTCCGCAGGCGGGTTACGCGGGTTATGCGCCGGCCGGCCACGCATCGGCGGGTTACGCGGCCGCATCAGCTCAGGCTCCTCACCAGGACGCGCAGCAGCAAGAAGAGCCCAAGAAGAAAAAGTCGAATCTTCCGTGGGCCGCTATCGCCTTCACCACCGTGCTGGCGCTGTTCCTCGTCGGCGGTGGCCTGTACATCTTCTTTGACATGCGGTCCTCTGATGACCAAGTCGAAACAACTGCACCGCCGGAGGTGGGCGGCGCGTCGTCTGAAGCGCAACCCGAAGAGAGCGAACCAGCCGAAAGCACCCCGACCTTCGATGCTTCGGATGCGAAAGCGTTCATCACCCCGTCGGGCAATATTTCGTGCGTCATCTACAAGGACCGTGCACGCTGCACCGTCTACAGCTTCGACTACTCGCCCGGTGAAAAACCGGAGAACTGCTCTGACGACGTCGAGTGGGGAAGCGTTGCGGAAGTGACCAAGAAGGCTTCCGGCTTTTCGTGCAAGAACGTCGGCGAAGGTCCAAGCCCGGAAGAACTGGGCTACGGCAAAACCATCAAGGCCCACGGTTTTGAGTGCTCATCGCAGAAAGACGGTGTGCGCTGCAAGGGCCCGGGTGGCACCTTCCACGTGCGCAAGGCAGCGTTCAAGTTCGACTGACACGGGCCTGTCTCAAACGCTAAGACAATAATTCGAGACTCAACGGCGCGAGAGTAGGGTCACAGTATGCGTCTGCTTCTCCTTAGCTGCCGCGGCGAGTCCTGAACAAGGCCGACCCTCGTCGCGGAGTCAGTGCTGTTCGGTCGCCTGAAGACCACCCAAGGAGATCACATGACGAATCTGCAGAAGCCAAGCCCCATGCCGTTCACGAAGTACAAGTCGTTCTTCGACCGCATCGACCTTGACATGTCCGACCGCACGTGGCCGGACCAGCGTCTGACCCGCGCACCGCGCTGGCTGTCGACCGACCTGCGCGACGGAAACCAGGCGCTCATCGACCCCATGACGGTCGAACGCAAAATCAAGATGTTCGAACTGCTGGTGAAGATCGGCTTCAAAGAAATCGAAGTCGGATTCCCCTCGGCCAGCCAGCCGGATTTCGACTTCGTGCGCCACATCATCGAAAAGGACATGATCCCGGATGATGTGCGCATCTCGGTTCTGACCCAGGCCCGCGAAGACCTCATCGAGCGCACCGCCGAATCGCTCATCGGCGCGGACAAGGCCACCATCCACATGTACAACGCCACGGCGCCGGTGTTCCGCTCGGTCGTCTTCGGCTTTGACGGCGACGGCCGCGCACAGACGAAGGACATCGCGCTGCGCGGAACCCAAGCCGTCATGAAGGCAGCCGAATCCGTCCTGCCGAACACCGACTTCGGCTACCAGTACTCGCCGGAGATCTTCGTCGACACGGAACCCGATTTCGCACTTGATGTCGTCGCGGGAGTGCTCGACATGTGGCAGCCGGAAGAGGGCCGCGACACTGTCGTCAATCTGCCGGCCACTGTTGAGCGCGGCACCCCGAACACCTACGCCGATCAGATCGAATGGTTCTGCCGCCACATCCCGTACCGCGACCATGTGGCGGTGTCGCTGCACCCGCACAACGACCGCGGCACGGGTGTCGCAGCGGCGGAGCTTGGCCTCATGGCAGGTGCCGACCGCATCGAAGGATGCCTTTTCGGCAACGGTGAGCGCACCGGCAACCTCGACCTCGTGACGGTTGCCATGAACCTGTACACGCAGGGCGTTGACCCGGAACTGGACTTCTCTGACATCAACGAGGTCATCCAGACGGTCGAGTACTGCAACCAGATCGGCGTGCACGAACGCCACCCCTACGGGGGTGACCTCGTGTTCACCTCGTTCTCCGGTTCCCACCAGGACGCCATCAACAAGGCCTTTGCCGAACGCGAGCGTCGGGCGCGTGAAACGAGCACCCCGATCGACCTCATGGAATGGGACATGCCGTACCTGCCGGTCGACCCGAAGGACCTCGGCCGCAGCTACGAAGCGATCATCCGCGTCAATTCGCAGTCGGGCAAGGGCGGGGTCACGTACCTGCTCAAGACCGAGTACGGCCTGGATCTTCCGCGCCGCATGCAGGTGGAGTTCTCCAAGGTCATCAAGAACGTCACCGCCGGCGGCGGGGAACTGTCCGCAGAGGCCATCTGGTCTGCCTTCAGCGACGAATACCTGCCGACCGACAACGCGTGGGGCCGCTTCCGCATCAAGGGGCTGCGCACTGAATCGCTGGGCGATGACGAGGCCGGCCGCCACGCCGAAAAGGTCGAGGTGGCGCTCAGCATCGACGGTCAGGAACGGGAATTCGAGGGGCTGGGTACCGGACCGCTCAATGCCCTGGTCAACATCCTCAACGACAACTTCGACCTCGACATGCGCGTACAGGACTACTCCGAACACGCTGTCGGTGCGGGTGCCGACGTTGCGGCTGCCGCCTACGTTGAAGTCATGATCGGCGACCGGATCATGTGGGGTGCGGGCATGCACCCGAACATCGCGAAGGCTTCGCTCAAGGCCGTCATCTCGGCTGTCAACCGCTACCTGCGGGACAACAGCGACGACTGACCCCAAAGAACGAAACAAGCTCACGAGGCGGTGCCGACGCACCGCCTCGTGGCGTGTGGGGGACAATGGACAGGTGAGGAAATATCGTGAAGCGGGTGTTGTCCTGGGCACCCATAAGCTCGGCGAAGCCGACCGGATCGTCACGATCCTCACGCGCCGCAGCGGAGTAGTCCGCGCCGTTGCGAAGGGGGTTCGCAGAACTTCGAGCCGCTTCGGTTCGCGTTTGGAACCGCTCATGATGATCGACCTGCAGGCCAACCGGGGCAGGAACCTCGATGTTGTCACGCAGGTGGAGCTTATTGAGCCCTTCGCCCAAGGGCTCATCTCCGACTACGACTACTACACCGCGGGTTCCGTAATGGCAGAGACCGCTCTGCGGTTGACGGAAGACGATCCCCACACGGAAGACCAGTTTCTTCTGCTGGTTGCTGCTCTGCGCTCTATGTGTCGGCGCGAACATCCTGCGCGCTCGTCGCTTGACGCCTATTTGATTCGGGCGATGTCGCTGGCCGGTTGGGCGCCGAGTCTCATCGACTGTGCCCGCTGCGGGGCTCCTGGTCCGCACCGCGCGTTCTCCCTTGAAGCAGGAGGTGCCGTGTGCCAGGCATGCAGGCGGGGAGGGGAGCACCTCCCCGGGCCCGATGCGTTGGCATACTTGCACAGGATCAGCACGGCAGACTGGCCTGAGCCTGGCACGGTTGCCGACTATGACGTGCAGGCGGCGTCAAAAGTGGTGACAGCTTTTGTGCAGTGGCACTTGGAGAGGCGTGTGAAATCGCTGGCGCTGTTGGAGCGCTGAACGGCTGTCCTGCCATAATGGCGGCGTGAAGCATCAGCCGATTCCCCCGCACCCGCAGGGCGCCCAGCCGCCGGCGATCCCATCGAAGTTCATTCCAAAGCACATCGCCGTTGTCATGGACGGCAACGGCCGGTGGGCGAATGAGCGCGGACTGCCGCGCACAGAAGGCCACAAAGCCGGCGAGGCCTCGCTGATGGAGGTCATCTACGGCAGCCTGGAAATGGGCGTCGAGGTGCTGTCGGCCTACGCATTTTCGACGGAGAACTGGAAGCGCTCCCCGGAAGAAGTGCGCTTCCTCATGGGCTTCAACCGCGATGTCATTCGCCGCAGGGTTGATGAACTCGACGCCCTGGGAGTGCGCATGGTGTGGTCGGGCAGGGAAGGCCGTCTGTGGCGCTCGGTCATCAAGGAACTTGAGGTTGCGCGTGAGCGCACGAAGAACAACACCCGCATGACCTTGCAGTTCTGCGTCAACTACGGTGGGCGGGCTGAAATCCTCGATGCGGTCAACGAGATCACGCGGGAGGTCGCTCAGGGCAAACTCAAGCCCGGCAAAGTGACCGCGAAGTCAATGGCTGCACGGCTCTACGCACCGGACCTACCCGATGTCGATCTGTTCCTGCGATCTTCCGGTGAGCAGCGCACCTCGAACTTCCTGCTGTGGCAGTCGGCCTATGCCGAACTGGTCTTCCAGGACGTCCTGTGGCCGGATGTCGACCGGACCACGCTGTGGAAGGCGATCGAAGAGTATGCCAGCCGCGACCGGCGCTTCGGCGGAGCCGTCGACAAGGTTGCCGGCAAGCGCTGAGCAGACAGAAGAAGCGGGCCCGAAACTGGTCTCGGGCCCGCTTTGCTGTTAAGCGTGAACGCTGACTGGTTCAGTCGGGGATCCGCTCTCAGCGGCGGCGGTCACCGCCGCGTTTGTCATTGCGGAAACCACGGCCGCCGCGCTTGAACGGACGGTCGGAGCCGGCTTTGCGGTCCTTGCGCTTAAACGGGCGGCCGGGGCGGCCGGTGTCAACGCGGATGTCGATGCGCTTGCCCTGAATCTTGGTGTTCTTCAGGCGGTCGAGAACCGCCGGGTCGAGGTCTTCTGGCAGGTCGATCAGCGAGTGGTTCGACCGGATGTTGATGTGGCCGATCTGCTTGTTCGTGATGCCGCCCTCGTTGGCGATGGCGCCGACGATCGCACCGGGGTTGACGCGCTCGTTGCGGCCGACTGCGATGCGGTAGGTGGTCATGCCCTCTGCGGTGCGGGCGCGTTCATTGCGGTCGGGGCGCGCCTTCGGTTCGGGCAGCGGTTCCGGTTTCAGGGTTGAGGTGCCCAACACGAGTGCCGCCAGTGCCGCAGCGATGTCGGCAGCTGGGACATCGTGTTCGAGTTCGTAGGCGTCGATGACGGGACGCAGCTCCGACAGGTCGGTTGAGGCGAGTGCCTTGGAGATCTGCTCCTTGAACTTCTGGGTGCGGGAATCTGCGAGTTCGTCGACCGTCGGCATGGTCAGCGGCTCAACCTTCTGGCGGGTGGCCTTTTCAATTGAACGCAGCATGCGCTGTTCGCGCGGGGTCACGAAGAGGATCGCCTCACCGGTGCGTCCGGCGCGGCCCGTCCGGCCGATGCGGTGGACGTAGGACTCCGTGTCCAGCGGAATGTCGTAGTTGACCACGAGCGAAATCCGCTCGACGTCAAGACCGCGGGCAGCAACGTCGGTGGCGACCAGAATGTCGATCGAACCGGAGCGCAGCGCTTCGACTGTGCGTTCGCGGGCCTGCTGGGGAATGTCGCCGTTGATGGCGGCGGCACGCATGCCGCGGGCCCGCAGCTTTTCCGACAGTTCTTCTGTTGCCTGCTTGGTGCGGACGAACATGATGATGCCGTCGGCTTCCTCGACTTCGAGAATGCGGGTCAGCGCGTCGAGCTTGTTGGAGTGCATGACCGTCAGGAAGCGCTGGCGGATGTTCGCACCGGTTGCGGTGGCCTGCTTGATGCGGACCTCTGCCGGGTCTTCCAGGTACTGCCCGGTGATCCGGTGGATGGACGACGGCATGGTCGCGGAGAACAGCGCTACCTGGCGGGCGGAGCCGGATGCGGCGAAGATCTCTTCGATGTCCTCCTGGAAGCCCATCTTGAGCATTTCGTCTGCTTCATCGAGCACCATGTGGCGCAGGTTCTGCAGTTTGAGCGAACCGCGCTTGAGGTGGTCGATGACGCGGCCGGGCGTTCCGACGACAACCTGAGCGCCGCGCTTAAGGCCGGCCAGCTGCGGGGAGTAGGACTGTCCGCCGTAGATCGGCAGAACCGAGAAGTCGGGCAGGTTCGCCGCGAAGCTCGTGAGTGCTTCGGCCACCTGGATCGCCAGTTCCCGGGTGGGAGTGAGGATGAGCGCGAACGGGCCGTCGTCGGCACGTCCGGCATCAGCCAGGTGAGTCAGCATCGGCAGGGCGAACGCGGCGGTCTTGCCGGTTCCCGTCTGGGCCAGGCCGATGACGTCACGGCCTTCCAGCAGCAGCGGGATGGTCTGCGCCTGAATGGGCGAGGGGGATTCGAAGCCGAGATCGGAGATCGCGGCGAGAACGGAGGGGTGGAGGTCGAATTCGGAGAACTGCGGGCTGTCTTGCTGCGCGGTGCCTGCCGAGGTGTTTTCTGCGTGGTTTTCTGCGCTGTCCATGGGACTCGTTTCTGTGCGTGTGCACGCTTGATCGCTGAGAACTGAATTGGCGATCTGCCCGTTCTAGGCCGGTGTGCACTCATAAACGCACAGAAAGCCCAGAGAGATTAAGCGCCGAGTGCGCAGAAGATGCTGCGCTGCCTGTCGGCGCACACGGTTTGGGTGCAGGTTCAAGTCTAAGCCACACCCGTGCCCGCCGCGTCGCCAATGACCGTGAGTTCGGTAACCTTATGGAGGCTGCGCAATCGCAGCGACCCCGTACCGGCAGCGAACCGGCTGCACAACGCATCAAGGAGCATCTGTGGCATCGACTCTGGATTCCGTCATCACCCTGGCCAAGCGGCGAGGCTTCGTCTTCCAGGCCGGAGAGATCTACGGGGGGTCACGTTCAGCTTGGGACTACGGTCCGCTCGGCGTTGAGCTGAAGGAGAACATCAAGCAGCAGTGGTGGCAGGCTTTCGTGCGCGGTCGGGCTGACATGGTCGGCCTCGACTCGTCGATCATTCTGCCGCGTCAGGTGTGGGAAGCATCCGGCCACGTCGAAACCTTTGTCGACCCGCTCGTGGAGTCCCTGCACACCAACAAGCGCTACCGCGCCGACCACCTCATCGAGGCCTACATCGCCAAGCACGGCAAGGAACCCGAAAACGGTCTGGCTGACATCCGCGACCCGGAAACGGGTCAGGAGGGCAACTGGACAGAACCGCAGATGTTCTCGGGGCTGGTCAAGACCTACCTGGGTGCTGTTGATGACGGCCAGGGCCTGCACTACCTGCGCCCCGAAACCGCGCAGGGCATCTTTGTGAACTTCGCCAATGTTGTGACTGCCGCGCGCAAGAAGCCGCCGTTCGGCATCGGACAGATCGGCAAGGCGTTCCGCAACGAGATCACGCCGGGCAACTTCATTTTCCGCACCCGCGAATTCGAGCAGATGGAGATTGAGTTCTTCGTCCACCCCGATGACGCGCAGAAGTTCTTCGACTCCTGGGTTGAGGACTGCTGGAACTGGTTTGTGGAGCTTGGCATCAACCCGGACAACATGCGCAAGTTCGATGTTCCGGAAGACGAGCGCGCACACTACTCCGACGGCACGATCGACCTTGAGTACCGTTTCGGCTTCACCGGCGGTGAATGGGGCGAGCTCATGGGTGTGGCCAACCGAACCGACTACGACCTGGGCCGTCACACGGAGCACTCCAACCAGAAGATGCAGTACTTCGACCAGGCCACGGGTGAGCGCTACACGCCGTACGTGATCGAACCGTCCTTCGGCCTGACGCGCGCGCTCATGGCGTTCCTCGTCGATGCCTACGTCGAAGACGAAGCTCCCAACGCCAAGGGCGGGGTAGACAAACGCACCGTGCTCAAGCTCGACCCCAGGCTCGCGCCGGTCAAGGCTGCTGTTCTGCCGCTGTCGCGCAACGAAAAGCTGTCCCCGCAGGCACGCGAACTGGCTGACAAGCTGCGTCGTCGCTGGAACGTCGAATTCGACGACGCCGGCGCTATCGGTCGCCGCTACCGCCGCAATGACGAGATCGGCACGCCGTTCTGCATCACCTATGACTTCGATTCGCTCGATGACAACGCGGTCACCATCCGCAACCGCGATGACATGAGCCAGGAGCGCGTGGCGCTCGACCAGGTGGAGTCCTACCTGGCCGCTCGCCTGGGCTGCTGACAGTCCTGAACTGACGAGG
>NZ_KV789360.1:0-12543 GCF_001807555.1 Brevibacterium sp. HMSC08F02
AAACTCCCGTTAGCAGTGGTTGCTAAAGCGCAGATTCCGGCTAAGGGGAGTTTGCTTGTTGCTAAGGCGCAGAACCCGGCTAAAGGGTGTCTTGTCTGGCGGCAGAGCCTCGGCGGCTGGCCCAGCATACTCCCGCGGCAGAGGGGACTGCTGGGTAAGACAACCACGAGGCGCCACCCCATACCTCCGCCCACGCGTTAGCAACGGAAACTCCCGTTAGCAGTGGTTGCTAAAGCGCAGAACCCGGCTAAGGGGTGTTTTCGCTATGGCTGTGGAGGCTCTGGAGGCAACACCGAAAGGGCACATAGAAAGGGGCGAGCCCTTTCGGACTCGCCCCTTCCTTAAACCCAAACCTCAGCCCCTAAGAGCTGCGGCCGGCTCACCCAATCAGAATGCGCGGGTGAGAAGTGCCTGCTTGACTTCGGCGATTGCCTTGGTCACCTCGATGCCGCGGGGGCATGCTTCGGTGCAGTTGAAGGTGGTGCGGCAGCGCCACACGCCTTCCTTGTCGTTGAGCACTTCGAGGCGCATTTCGGAGCCTTCGTCACGCGAATCGAAGATGAAGCGGTGCGCGTTGACGATTGCTGCCGGGCCGAAGTACTGGCCGTCGGTCCAGAACACCGGGCACGACGTGGTGCAGGATGCACACAGGATGCACTTGGTGGTGTCGTCGAAGCGCGCACGGTCTTCCTGCGACTGCAGGCGTTCGTGCGTCGGTTCGTGGCCCGAGGTGATGAGGAACGGCATGATCTCGCGGTACGACTGGAAGAACGGCTCCATGTCGACAATGAGGTCCTTTTCAAGGGGCAGGCCCTTGATGGCCTCAACCGTGATCGGCTTGCTGGTGTCGAGGTCCTTCAGCAGCGTCTTGCAGGCAAGACGGTTGCGGCCGTTGATGCGCATAGCGTCGGAACCGCAGACACCGTGTGCACAGGAGCGGCGGAAGGACAGCGAACCGTCCTGTTCCCACTTGATCTTGTGCAGTGCGTCAAGCACACGGTCGGTGCCGTGCATCGTGACCTGGTAGTCCTCCCAGTGCGGCTCGGAGTCCGTTTCCGGGATGAAGCGGGCGATGCGGAACGTGCACTCGAAAGTGGGGACTTCGCCGCCTTCTCCGGACACGCTCGACGGAAGGTCGATCTTCGATGCCGGTTCCGGGGTTTCGTTGTTCTCTGCCATCAGTACTTACGCTCCATGGGCTCGTAGCGGGTGACGATGACCGGCTTGGTCTCCAGGCGCATGCCGGAGATTCCTTCGGCGGTGCTGTTGGGGTCCAGGTAGGTCATCGTGTGGTGCATGAAGTTTTCGTCGTCGCGATCGGGGAAGTCCTCGCGGAAGTGTCCGCCGCGCGATTCCTTGCGGTGCAGTGCGGCAACGGCAACAGCTTCGGCCAGCTGCAGGAGGAAGCCGAGCTCAATGGCTTCGAGCAGGTCGAGGTTGTAGCGCATGCCGCGGTCGTGAATGCCGATGTTGTTGTAACGCTCACGCAGCTTGCCGATCACGTCGATGGCTTCGCGCAGGGTTTCATCGGTGCGGAACACCTGGACGTTGGCGTCCATGATTTCCTGCAGTTCAGCGCGGATGTCGCCGACGAGTTCGGTGCCCTTGGAGTTGCGCATGGTTTCAACCATGTCGATCACCATGTCGGCTGCGTCGTCTGCGACTTCCTGCTGCTCGGCGGTCTTGGCGAATTCGGCGGCGTTGATGCCGGCGCGCTTGCCGAAGACGTTGATGTCGAGCAGCGAGTTGGTGCCCAGACGGTTGGAGCCGTGCACCGAAACGCACGCGCACTCACCGGCTGCGTACAGGCCGGGAACGATGGTGTCGTTGTCGGCGAGCACTTCACCGGCGACGGTGGTCGGGATGCCGCCCATGCCGTAGTGGGCCGTCGGGAAGACGGGGACCGGTTCGGTGTAGGGCTCGACACCCAGGTAGGTGCGGGCGAACTCGGTGATGTCCGGCAGCTTGGCGTCGATGTGTGCGGGCTCGAGGTGGGTGAGGTCCAGCAGGACGTAGTCCTTGTTGGGGCCTGCACCGCGGCCTTCGCGCACTTCGTTGGCCATGGAGCGGGCCACGATGTCACGCGGAGCGAGGTCCTTAATCGTGGGTGCGTAGCGTTCCATGAAGCGCTCACCGTCGGCGTTGCGGAGAATACCGCCTTCACCGCGGGCTGCTTCGGACAGGAGGATGCCGAGTCCAGCAAGGCCCGTGGGGTGGAACTGGAAGAACTCCATGTCTTCCAGCGGGATGCCGCGCTTGTAGGTGACAGCCAGGCCGTCACCGGTGAGCGTGTGTGCGTTCGAGGTGGTCTTGAACATCTTGCCGAAACCGCCGGTTGCGAACACAACGGCCTTGGAGCGGAAGACGTGGATTTCGCCGGTGGCGAGTTCGTAGGACACGACACCCGCAACGACCTTCTTGCCGTCGACTTCGTTGATGATGACGTCGAGGACGTAGAACTCGTTGTAGAACTCAACGCCGTGCTTGACGCAGTTCTGGTAGAGAGTCTGGAGGATCATGTGGCCGGTGCGGTCTGCTGCGTAGCATGCGCGGCGGACCGGTGCCTTGCCGTGATCGCGGGTGTGGCCGCCGAAGCGGCGCTGGTCGATTTTGCCTTCCGGCGTGCGGTTGAAGGGAAGGCCCATCTTTTCGAGGTCGAGCACGGCGTCGATGGCTTCTTTTGCCATGACTTCGGCTGCGTCCTGGTCGACGAGGTAGTCGCCGCCCTTAATGGTGTCGAAGGTGTGCCATTCCCAGTTGTCCTCTTCGACGTTGGCCAGTGCGGCGCACATGCCGCCCTGTGCCGCGCCGGTGTGGGAGCGGGTGGGGTAGATCTTTGTGAGCACTGCGGTGCGTGCTCGCTGGCCGGATTCGATGGCTGCGCGCATGCCGGCGCCGCCAGCTCCGACGATCACAACGTCATAGTCATGTACCTGCATAAGGTCTCTATTCTCCTAAGCGGCGGTCAGGCCTGGCAGAAGCTCGGCAGCAGCGACGGGTCTGCGCCGGTCGGGCAGGGGCTGAAGGTGAAGATCACCAGGGTGCCGAGCACAACGATGATTGCGGATGCCACGTAGAGGATGATCTGCAGCGTGACGTTGGTGCGCGGTTTTTCGGCGTAGTCGTTGATGATGGTGCGCATGCCGTTGGTGCCGTGGATCATGGCCAGCCACAGCATGGCGAGGTCCCAGATCTGCCAGAACGGGTTGGCCCACTTGCCGCCGACGAAGCCGAAGTCGAGGCCCTGGACGCCTTCGCCCATCCACAGGTTCACGATCAGGTGACCGAAGATCAGGATGACCAGGAAGACGCCGGAGATGCGCATGAACAGCCATGCGAACAGCTCGAAGTTCGACTTGGTGGTCTTGTGGCGCTGGTATTCGGCGCGGGGCTTGGGGATAACGGGTGTTGTCATTGTGCTCAGCCTCCGAACGTGTGCATCAGCTGGCGGGGGATGAACGCAATCATCACGATCAGCCAGAGGACCATGACTGCCCAGAACAGTTTGCGCTGGTTCTTGGGGCCGCCCTTCCAGAAGTCAACGAGGACTACTCGCAGGCCGTTGAAAGCGTGGTAGGCGATTCCTGCTACCAGTCCGATTTCGGCGAACGCCATGAGAGGCGTTTTGTACGTTCCGATAACTGCGTTGTAAGCCTCGGGCGAGACGCGAACGAGAGCAGTGTCGAGCACGTGTACCAGCAGGAAGAAGAAAATGCCGACGCCGGTGACGCGGTGAGCGACCCAGGACCACATTCCTTCGTTTCCGCGGTACAGAGTGCCCGTTGACGCTTTGGCCACGGGTCATCCTCCATTTTGCGATTGCGTGTATAGCGTTTTGAATCTACGCCCGTTTCACAGTATTTTCCAATCTTCCGGATGTGCGGTTGATGGGTTCTCTGTGCGTCGCGCGCAGGTTCTTGTCAGCTGGCCGTACGGTCGGTCGGCTGAGGATGCCTCTATTGTCTCATGTCCGGTTTCGCCGACACTCGCCGACTCCCGGCTATTTAGGGCATGTTCTCCTGCCCTATCGGGCCTTCCTGACCTGACTTGCGTACGAGGTGGAGCTCCGGTCCCGAACCTGCCTCCACCTCGTGAGCGAGGTAGGGGTGGGCGGACCGTGAGAGAGCTGAGCGTGTCGGACCGGTGGGTGCCGGGTGTGTGCGAGACAATCGAGCGATGCTTTCTCGTTTCCATGCTGTTATTCCGGCCGGCGGTTCCGGCACTCGGCTGTGGCCGCTGTCGCGGCAGGATCGGCCGAAGTTCTTGCTTGATGTTTTGGGCTCGGGCCGTTCGATGCTGCAGGAAACGTGGGCACGGATTGAGGATCTCGCGGTTGTCGAGAACAGGTGGGTTGTCACGGGCCGGGCGCACGCGCAGGGCGTGCAGGAACAGCTGCCGTCGCTTGGCGACCCGAATGTGATTGCCGAACCGTCGCCGAAGGACTCCGCGGCGGCCATCGGTTTGGCTGCAATGCTCATTCATCGGCGCGACCCAGAAGCTGTCATCGGGTCGTTTTCGGCTGACCATTCGATCACCAACCCGTGCGAGTTCCGCCGTGTTGTCGCGGAAGCCTATGCGGCTGCCGCCTGTGGGGACATTGTGACGATCGGCATCACTCCGACTTTCCCGTCGACCGCCTACGGCTACATCAAAGCGGGCAAGCGCCTGGGACTGGCGGAAGCGCCGACGGCCATGCGGGCGGAGAAGTTCGTGGAAAAGCCTGCGGCCGACACCGCGCGCCGGTACACCTATTCGGGCCGCTACCGCTGGAATGCGGGCATGTTCATTGCTCGGGCAGATGCTCTTCTGGCCCAGTTCAAGGAGTTCTCGCCTGACCTGTACGCGGGACTGTCCGCAGTTGCCGATGCTTGGGGCACCGAGGATCACGAGGCGGTGCTCGCCGATGTCTGGCCGGGGCTGGAGGCCATTGCGATTGACTACGCGGTGGCTGAACCTGCTGCCGAGCAGGGCCGGGTTGTTGTGGTTCCCGGCGACTTCGGCTGGGATGACGTCGGGGATTTCGCGTCTGTAGCTCAGCTGCGTCAGCCCATTCCGGGCGAACCGTCGAGCGTTTTTGCTGCTGGCGATGACGTGCGGCTCGTTGATGTTGATTCTTCCGGCCTTGTGTATTCGACGACGGAGCGGGCAATTGCGCTGGTCGGTGTGGAGAACATCGTGGTCGTTGACACCGACGACGCGCTGCTGGTCACCCGCCGTGCCGTGGCGCAGAGGGTGAAGGAAGCGGTGAAGCGGGCGCGCGAGCTCGGCTATGACGACGTTCTGTGAAACCAGAAGGACGTTCTGTGAAACCAGAAGTGTGACCCCAGAGGCAGTCGGAAGCTGCCAGAGGCGGTCAGAAGTGTGACGCCAGAAGTCACTGCGGTGCCGGCTCATTTGGGCCCGGGCGTAGAATCGCCCGGATACACATTTGAACGGAGGCACAGTGATCCAGGCGGAAGTTGCGGCGTTTGCCGACGAACTGCGGGACTTTCGGCGTGATATACACGCTCACCCAGAACTGTCGTATCAGGAGTTCCGCACCACCGAAAAGATCGCTGAGAGGCTGACTGCCGCGGGCCTTAAGCCTCGCTTGCTGGAGGGCACGGGACTCACGGTCGATGTTGGGTCCGGCCCGGTCATGTGCGGTCTGCGAGCAGACATTGATGCTCTGCCCTTGGACGACCTGACCGACACCCCGTTCGCCTCGACCGTTCCCGGTGTTGCCCACGCCTGTGGGCACGACGTGCACCTGACCTCGCTCATGGGTGCTGCTCTGGTTCTCAATGAAATCGATCGTCGTCAGGGGCTGGGTGGAACGATTCGCTGTATTTTCCAGCCCGCCGAAGAGGTCACCCCCGGTGGTGCGCTCAAAGTCATCAATCAGGGTGTCCTGGAAGACGTCCCCGTCTGCTACGCCCTGCACTGCGACCCGGCTGTCGATGTCGGCAAGGTGGGTTCACGCATCGGTGCCATCACGGCGGCCGGTGACACCGTCATCATCCGCCTGCGCGGCCACGGTGGGCACACGTCGCGTCCGCACCTGACGGAAGACCTCGTGTACGCGCTGGGCAAGCTCGCCGTTGACCTGCCGGCCACCCTGCACCGACTGATCGACCCCCGCCACGCGATTTCTCTTGTGTGGGGCGCGATCGAAGCCGGCCATGCACCGAACGTCGTTCCCGGCGAAGGCCAGCTGATGGGAACGCTGCGCTGTCTTGACGTTGACGGCTGGAACCAGGTGGCTGAAGTTCTGCCGGAACTCGTGGACCGCATCGCCGGCCCCTACGGCGTCGAAGTTGAACTCGAACACCGCCGCGGAGTCCCGCCGGTGGTCAACACGGAAGACGAAGTCTCCTCAGCAGAAGCCGCCATCCGCCGCGAGCTCGGCCCGACCGCGGTCCAGTTGACCCCGCAGTCAATGGGCGGGGAGGACTTCGCGTGGTACCTCACCCACGTTCCCGGTGCGCTCATCCGTCTGGGAACACGCACCCCGGGTGGCCGCACCTATGACATCCACCAGGGTGACCTTCTCATTGACGAGGACGCACTGCCGGTTGCCGTGCGCGTCTTCACGGCGCTCGCACTGGAGCGCCTGGGCTTCCACGGCGAACCCTGATCGGCGGTTTTCCGCCTGCTTCGGCGGGAATCGCACAGCTGACGAGGCGGAGCTCACCTGGGTGCCCGGGTTGGGTTCCTGCTTGTGTCAGGGGCAGTCGTTAGACTGGCCGCGTGGATGAAAACCTGTTCCCGGTACCGGCCGGAGTGCACCCGGATGACCCGATTCTGCAGCTGCCCAAAGTCAGCCTGCACGACCACCTGGACGGCGGTCTGAGGCCAGCCACGATCATCGAACTGGCTGCCCAGTCTGACATCGAACTGCCAGCGGACGACCCCGAAAAGCTGGGGGAGTGGTTCCGCACTCAGGCTGATTCGGGAAGCCTGCCGGAATACCTCAAGACCTTCGGTGTGACGGTGAGCGTTCTGCAGAGCGCGGAAGCTCTCACGCGTGCAGCGCGCGAATGGACGCTCGACCAGGTGGCGGATGGCGTGTTCTACGCGGAATGCCGTTGGGCTCCGGAACAGCACGTGACCGGCGAACTCACCATGGACGACGCCGTGGCCGCGGTTGAAAAGGGCATGGAAGAAGGCGTGGCCATTGCTGCCCAGGAGGGCCGCACCATCATGACCGCGCAGATTCTGACCGCCATGCGCCAAAACGACAATTCGCTCGCGGTTGCTGAACTTGCGCTGCGTCACCGTGACAACGGGGTTGTCGGCTTTGATCTGGCTGGCCCCGAAAACGGCTACCCTGCTTCTGGGCACAGGGCAGCGCTTGATCTGCTGCGCGGTGAACTGTTCCCCACAACTCTGCACGCCGGTGAAGACGGCGGTCTGAGCAGCATGATGGATGCGATTGCTGCCTGCGGTGCTGTGCGCATCGGCCACGGTGTCGACATCGTCCAGGACATGCAGATCACTGACGGCGCCGGCGAAATCGGCCGTCTTGCCGCGTGGGTTCTCGACCGCCAGATTCCCCTTGAGGTGTGCCCGTCCTCGAACATTCAGACCGGGGCTGCCCGGTCGATCGAATCCCATCCCATTACGGGTCTGAAGGACCTGGGCTTCAACGTCACGGTCAACCCGGACAACCGGCTCATGTCGCAGACCTCGGTGACGCGCGAAATGCGGCTGCTTGTAGAGCACGCGGGCTGGGACATCATCGACCTTGAGATCGCGACCGCCGCAGCTCTGCGTGCCGCGTTCATCCCGCTGGATGTTCGCGATCGCCTGCTGGAGGAAATCGTGATGCCAGGCTTCGAACGGATCGATCTGTGAACCGTCCCGGAAATTCTGACCGGCCCGGTGGTGGCGCCAGCCGCCCAGGTGACTGGCGCCGTGAAGAACGGGAGCGGCGCAAGCGCGGCGAACCATCGGCACTCCAACCGGCACAGCGGCCGGAAGTGGACCTTCCGCGTCGTCCGCTCAGCCTGGTGGGTGCGGTTGTCACTATGGTCATCCAAGGGGTCGCGCTGCTCGTTGCCGCCGGCATCTACGTGTACACCGGTCTGACGGGAGCGGGCAGCAGCCTGGGATCACTTGTCGGCCTTGCGCTTATGTTCCTGCTGATGTCCGCATCCATGTTCGGCATAGCCAATGGCCTGTGGAAATACCGCCGGTGGGCTCGTCCAGCAGCAGTTGCGTGGAACATTCTGCTGCTGTTCTTTGCCTGGTCTGTTCGGCCCGGTGTCTTCAGCGAAAGCGGAGACTACATGTTCTGGGGGCCGCTGATCCTCGGAATTGAAATGCTGGTGCTGATGTTCCTGCCGGCGACCCTGCGAGCCTATGACGAAGGTCTGCGCAGGCAGGACGAAGCCGCGCAGCGCGGCGCTTAATAAGCAGGCTGGATGGCCTAGCGCTGAATGAGCGCTTGGGCTGAAGGGCTCTGAAGCCTCAGCCGCCATGAACGTTTAAGAGTCAGCCGCCCTGCACGTAGTCGCCGCAGGCGGTGGCGAGCCCGTCTCCTTCAAAATCGCCTCCGGTGTCGCGCAGATTGCGTCCCGCGTCCTGGATTGCCCACCAGACTTCTGGTGAAGACAGCCATTCTTTGCGCAGGTCATCCCGCGCATCGGGGTCGTGAGCCAGTTTGTCGGCGGCGCCGCCGATCGTGTCCTGGGCGTTCTCTGCTGTGCAGCGCTCTTCGGAAGTGGGGCCGTCGGGCACGAGTTCGTCTTTCGCGTCCGGGGATTCCAGCGTGAGCGCGTAGTCGCCGTCGCCTTTCTCTTCAACCGTGAAAGTGCCGGTGATCAGTGCGAATGTGCCGTTGGCATCGACGGTGGATTTCGGTGCTGTGACTTTCACGCTGTCCTGTGCGCTGGGGCTCAGGGTGACGGAATCATCGCCGCCGGGTTCGTCAGCGGTCTGCATCCACGCCCACAGGTAGATGGGGTCTCCCGAATCAGCTGCCTCTGCGAGGCTCTGCCACAGGGGGTCTTCGTTCTTAGGCCCGCCGGGGCTGACGTCGACAAACTGGCTGCCGTCCGCGTTGTCATCAGTGCCTTCTTCGGTTTGCTCAGTGGCGCTTGGGGCAGTCGATGCTCCCTCTACGGGGCGTTCACTGTCGACGACAGTGCATCCGACCAGGCTGAATGCGGCAACGGCACCAAATGCGAGTAGGCGCTTCACGATGGCCTCCCAGGAAGACGGCAGTTCTCGGTTGATTCTACGTGGCGTGCGTCTCAGGCGCGCAGCGTGCGGCTCGGTCTTGCGGCTCAGTCCTGTGAGTCAGTCTTCGGAGTCGCGCATGATCTGCAGGTCAAAGGACGCGGACATGGTGCGCAGCAGGTCAGCCAGACGGCGAGTCTGCGCGCCGGTCATGCTGCTCATGAGTTCGTGCTCGCGTTCCAAGAAGTCCAGCATCGCTCCATCGACCTTGGCGAGCCCGTCCTCGGTCAGCTGCACTCTGACACCTCGGCGGTCTCCAGGATCGGGACTGCGGGTGACGAGACCGGCTGACACCAGCCGGTCAATCCGGTTAGTCATGGTGCCGGAGGTGACCATCATCTGCTCCGTCAGCTTTGACGGGGACAGCTGGTAGGGAGCGCCGGCACGGCGCAGGGCAGACAGGACGTCGAAGGACCACACGTCAAGACCGTGCGAGGCAAAGATGTCTTTGCGTGCCCGATCAAGCAGCTTTGCCAGTCGGCTGACGCGGGACACAACCTCCATGGGGGCAACATCGAGGTCGGGCCGTTCACGCTGCCATTCGCTGACAATCCGGTCGACTTCGTCCATATCCCCATAATAGTTCGATCTCGAGATACTCAACAACGAGCTAAATGGGCTGGAACACCTTCCCGGCCCCGTTTTCCTGGGAAAACCCAAAGTTTCGGACGTTGTTTACGTCCTGGATGTCCTTAAGCGCATCAGTGTTTTAAGGTGGGAAGCGTTGACAAGCTGCAAGATTGTCTGAACCCCGTGCCGGGTCATGAGGCTCGGCAGAATCAACAGAAGGACTACACGTGGATCTTTTCGAGTATCAGGCCCGTGACCTCTTCGAGGAGTACGGCGTTCCCGTGCTGCGCGCCGAAGTTGCGCAGACTCCAGAAGAAGCTCGGGCCGCAGCCGAAAAACTCGGCGGCGGAACGGTTGTCGTCAAATCACAGGTCAAGGTCGGCGGCCGCGGTAAGGCCGGCGGTGTGAAGCTCGCCAAAAACCCTGACGAAGCCGCAGCCCGCGCAGAGGAAATCCTCGGACTCGACATCAAGGGCCACATCACCAAGCGCGTCATGGTTGCCGAAGGCGCAGACATCGCAGAAGAGTACTACTTCTCGGTTCTGCTCGACCGCGCTAACCGCACCTACCTTGCTATGTGCAGCAAGGAAGGCGGCATGGACATTGAAACGCTGGCGGCAGAGCGCCCCGAAGCGCTCGCCAAGGTCGAAGTCAGCCCGCTGACGGGCATTGACGACGCCACCGCGCAGAAGATCGTCGATGAAGCAGGGTTCGACGCTGAAACCGGCGCGAAGATTGTCCCCGTCCTCAAGAGCCTGTGGAAGGTCTACAAGGACGAAGACGCAAGCCTCGTTGAGGTCAACCCGCTGGTCAAGACCGGCGACGGCAAGATCGTTGCCCTCGACGGCAAGATGACGCTTGACGACAACGCTGAGTTCCGCAACGAAAACCTCGCGAAGCTCGAAGACGAAGACGCTGAGGACCCCCTGGAGCGCAAGGCAAAGGGCATGGGGCTGAACTACGTCAAGCTCGACGGTGAAGTGGGCATCATCGGCAACGGTGCTGGCCTCGTCATGTCGACCCTCGACGTTGTGGCCTACGCCGGTGAAAACCACGGCAACGTGAAGCCGGCGAACTTCCTCGACATCGGCGGCGGCGCCTCGGCAGAGGTCATGGCCAACGGCCTGGACGTCATCCTCGGTGACGAACAGGTCAAGTCGGTCTTCGTCAACGTCTTCGGCGGCATCACGGCGTGCGACGCTGTGGCAAACGGCATTGTGAAGGCGCTGGAAATCCTCGGCGATTCCGCGACGAAGCCGCTGGTCGTCCGTCTGGACGGCAACAACGTCGAAGAGGGTCGCCGGATCCTCGAAGAGGCCAACAACTCGCTGGTCACCGTCGTCGACACGATGGACGGCGGCGCTGACAAGGCCGCTGAACTCGCCAACAACGCCTGATCGCCCGAAAGGACTTTCTTCATGTCGATTTTCCTGAACCAGGACTCCAAGATCATCGTCCAGGGCATCACCGGCGGCGAAGGCACCAAGCACACCGCCCGTATGCTCGCTGCAGGTTCGAACGTGGTCGGCGGTGTCAACGCTCGCAAGGCCGGGCAGACCGTCAGCCACAAGGACGCTGACGGCAACGACGTCGAACTGCCCGTGTGGGGCTCCGTCGGCGAAGCCATGGAAGCATCCGGCGCGAACGTTTCGGTTGCATTCGTTCCGCCGGCGTTCTCCAAGGACGCCGCAATTGAGGCCATCGACGCAGGCATCGGCCTGCTGGTCATCATCACTGAAGGCATCCCCGCACAGGACGCCGCCGAAATCTGGGCCTACGCCACCGAAAAGGGCAACAAGACCCGCATCATCGGCCCCAACTGCCCCGGCATCATCTCGCCCGGACAGTCGCTGGCCGGCATCATTCCGGCAAACATCACCGAGGCCGGCCCCATCGGCCTGGTATCGAAGTCGGGCACGCTGACCTACCAGATGATGTACGAACTGCGTGACTTCGGCTTCACCACCTGCATCGGCATCGGCGGTGACCCGATCATCGGCACCACCCACATCGATGCTCTCGAAGCATTCGAGAACGACCCCGACACCAAGGCGATCGTCATGATCGGCGAAATCGGCGGTGACGCTGAAGAACGTGCTGCTGAGTACATCAAGGAGCACGTCACCAAGCCGGTTGTCGGCTACATTGCCGGCTTCACCGCACCGGAAGGCAAGACCATGGGCCACGCTGGTGCCATCGTCTCCGGTTCCTCCGGTACCGCTGCCGCCAAGGCAGAAGCTCTCGAAGCTGCTGGCGTGAAGGTCGGTAAGACCCCGACCCAGACCGCTGAATACATGCAGGAGATCATGAAGTCGCTGTGATGCGGCGACTGCGGACGGTTGAGTGAACCGTCCGGGCGCTCAAGCTAGAAGCGTTGGGTGCTATTGACTGCAGAAACGGCTGTGGCCGAGTGGGAAACCACTCGGCCACAGCCGTTTTGTTGGGTTTTCTTCTCTGTTCTGCAGATTAGAGCTGGCGGGATGAGGTGCCTGGGTGGGTTGGGCGCCTTCTTTAGCTGGGGCACACCGGTTAGCAAGAGAAACTCCCGTTAGCAGTGGTTGCTAAGGCGAAGATTCCGGCTAAGCGGTGTTTGTGTGCGGCTAAAGCGCAGATTCCGGCTAAGGCGTGTTTTTGTTGGCCGAAAATGCGCCGGCAGGACAAAGAATGCGGCGGGGCGAGATGCCTGGGCAGGCTGGGCGCCTTCTTTACCTGGGGCGCACCGGTTAGCAAGAGAAACTCCCGTTAGCAGTG
>NZ_KV789360.1:12563-28359 GCF_001807555.1 Brevibacterium sp. HMSC08F02
TGCGCCGGCAGGACAAAGAATGCGGCGGGGCGAGGTGCCGGGCTGGCTGGGTGGGCCCGCCGGGCCGCGGGCGGTCGCCCCCAGTTAAGCCACGAGGCGCCGGGCCGGTTTGGGCCTGCTGCTCAGACTTCGTATTCTTCGGCTTCGCGGACCGAAAGCACTGGGACTTTCGCGTTGAGGATGATCTTCTGCGAAATCGAGCCCATGAAGAGCTTGCCCACGGGGGAGCGGCGGCGAAGTCCGATGACGAGCATCGTCACATCGCTGCGGGCTTCGGTGAGTGCAAGCAGCTCTTCGGCAGCGTCGTTGCCGCGCAGGTACTGCTTGACTTTGCCTTCAACCCCTTCGGACTTCATGTATTCGCGGGCTTTGTTCAGCTGGTCTTCGGTTGCGACTTCGCGTTCGTCTACCGCTTCGCCGACCCCGGCGTTGACAACGTAGAGCTTGTCGCCGGTTTTCTTTGCGAGGTCAACGGCTGCTGTCAGTGCTGCTTGGCCTTTGGTGCTGGGGGTGTAGCCAACAAGAATCGTCATACCCTTAACTCTATCCGTGCCGCGGAAGTTTCGGGTAGGCCCGCATAAGACTCGGGCCGCACCCCGTGCAAACGGCACCGATCGCTCAGACCGCACACCACGCGCAATGCTTATGCCACCCCACGCGGCACCCGCACTCCGCGTGCATCCGCGACTACAGTGGAGGCCGTGGAACCTGATGTTGAAAGCCCCGCCTGGACGGCCCACACGCAGCGTATGCGTGAGCTTTTCCCTGCGTGGCCGGATGGTTTTCCGCTGTCAGCTTTTGTGTCGCGTTACCTGCTGGGGCGAGTCGCCGGCCAGCTGAACATTTCCGGGCGTCCCGAGGTTCCACCTCGGCATCCGGTGCCGCTGGAAGACGACGCTTCTTTTGTCGTTCTTGACGATGCGGATGGTTCAGTGACGGCTGCGGTTCTCGCAGCGACCACGGGGACCGTCACGGTGTACGCGGATTTTCTGCCGCACGCGCAGCGTTTGCGTGAGATGTTCGGTGATTCGCGGGTGAGTGTTCGTCCGCTGCCCGGTTTTCCGCCTCATATTTCTGCCGGCCTTGATGTGCGAGGCGCCCGCCCGGCGAAGGCTCTGCTCATTTCGCCGAAGGCGCAGGCCGCGGTGGCCGATTACGTTGCCGCGCTGCGCCCGGTGGTCGATGAGTTCATGGTCGTCGGTCGCGATAAGCACTTGTTCCGCGGCATCAATGCGGAGCTGGCGCGCGGTTTCGAGCGGGTCGATGTTTCGCCGGGCCGCTATAAGTCGCGAATGATCATCGGTTCGACGCCGGAATCCGGCATGGGGTTCAGCACAGCGCGGATTGAGCCGCACCAGCGCACTGCGCGCGCGGATATTCCGGGGCTTCCCGATCTCGAGGTGTCCGCGTACGGAGCGTGTTTCGGCGGGCCGGAGATTGACGCGGGTTCCGCTCTGCTGCTGCGCGCGCTCGCTGAGCGCCACGCAGGCACGGCTAGCTCTGCCTCCACATCAACTGACGATGTGCCTGCTGGCCGCCCGCGGATCCTCGACTTGGGGTGTGGCAATGGTTGGCTGTTGACGGCCGCCGCGCATGTTCTGGGGGCAAGGCAGGCCGTGGGCGCTGATGCGTCGGCGGCGGCGTTGGCTTCTGCTGAGCTGACTGCCGAGGCGGGTATGCCGGCGGGCGTTGACTGGCGTTCTGAGTATTCGGATGCGGGGGAGGGACTGCCACAGCAGGCTTTTGATGTGGTGCTTCTCAATCCGCCTTTTCACGCGGGGCATGAAATCGAAAGCGATACTGCCAAGAGGATGATGCACAGTGCCCACGCGGTGCTGCGGCCGGGCGGTCGTGTGGTCGTCGTGTTCAATTCCGTGCTGCGGTACAGGCGTGAACTCGAGGGGCTTTTCGGACAGGACAGCGTCGAACAATGGGCGAGGGATCGCCGGTTCACCGTCCTGTCGGCGGTGAAAAGCTGACCACTTGATTCACCTCGTCAGCCTTGCCCTGCAGAGAAGCCCGGCTCCCAGCTGACGAACAGCTGGGAGCCGGGCTCCACCTCGGCCTTTCATAGCCGGCTAGCGCACTCAGCGCTGAGCGACTCCCTGTGCGGGCTGTGTGCGGGATGCCGCGATCGCCGGAAAGAGTGATGCAGCCAAAGCCGCAAACGCGGTCACAGTTGCCAGCACCGCAAACATCGTCCACGGGACGTCTGGTGCGACGGTGATGCCTTCGGCGGTCAGCAGCGAACGAACTCCAGCCCAGCCGAACAGAACGCCCAAGCCCGTGCCCACGATGAGTGAGACGATGGCCATGAGCATCGCCTCGCCGGCCACCATGCGGGCCGCTGCCCAGCGGGACAGTCCCAGGGTGCGCAGCAGCGCGGTTTCGCGTTTGCGTTCAATTGTTGCCAGGGACAGGGTGTTGCCCACGCCGACGATCGAAATGATGATCGAAGCGCCCAGCAGGCCCAGCACAATTCCCATCATGATGCTGATGATCTGCGCATACGATGCTCGTTGGAGTGCGCCGTCTGCATCGCTGAAAACACCGGTTTTCTCGAGATCAGCCTTGAGCTTTGTGATCTGCGAAATGCTTGCGTCGTCAGCCAGACGAACCCACGTTTGGCCGTCTGCCTTTGTCAGGCCGAGGGCAGCGATGTCGTCTGCGTTGGCAAGTGCCGTGTCAGCGGGTACGGCATGGTGGACCTTCACTGTGAGCTTGACGGTTTTCTGCCCGGCGTCGCCAGCCTTGCCAGCCCCGCCAGCCTGCCCAGCGGTGAACGTGACCTTCTTGCCGGCAATGTCTTCGGTGTTGGGACCCGACTTGATGTAGACCACGCCAGGTGGTGGCAGGAGCTTCGTGCTGCGCGGCACGCTGTATTTCTGCTTTTCAACGCCGATCAGGTGCGTGTGCGTGCTTTCCGGATCACCGTCCTGGCCCAATGGCTCAGAGGCCTCTGCCTGCGTGCCGGGCAGGGTGACGAGGTCCTTGACGATCTCGGAATTCTTCAGGGTGTTGACCGTTTTGTCGGAGCCTGATTGCGCTGCGAGGTCGATCGGTGCGTCTTCGGACAGCGTCGTGTCGATGGTTGTGCGAGTGGTCTGCGCGCCCATGAAGATGGTGGCCACCAAGGTCACACCGATCAGCAGCGCCGCGGTTGTCGAAGCGGTCCTGCGCGGGGCCAGCTTCACGTTGCGCGCAACAAGACCGAGCGTCGGTGAGCGGAAGATCTTTTCGCCGACCCGTCCGATCAGTTCGACCAAGGGCGGCACAAACACACGGCTGAGCAGCAGCACACCGCAGAAGGCCATGAAAGCGCCGGGCAGGGTGAGCGTCATGTCGCCAGCGTTGGCCCCGAGCACGGTGACCGCAGCGCCGAGTGCGGTGAGCACTGTGCCAAGCACCAGACGGATCCACGGGAAGCGCGAATCGGGTGCGGGGATGTCTGCCGGTGCCAGTGCATCGATGGGGGACACGCGTGTGGCTTTAAGCGCGGGGACGAAGGATGCTGCAACGGTGACGGTGATGCCGACTGCCAGGCCGAGCACCACGGCGAGGACTGGCAGGGGTGCGGTCTGGAAGTTCGCCTGGACGTATGCGCGCAGGGCAATGGGCAGCAGCATGGCGGCTCCCCAGCCCACAAACACTCCGATGACGGAGCTGACAAGACCCAGCACGGCACCTTCGGCCAGGGTTGCGTTGCGCAGCTGTGAGCGTGTGGCGCCAACTGCCCGCAGGAGCGCCAGGGAACGGGTGCGCGAGGCGACGAGCACCTGGAAGGTGTTCGAAATGACGAGCACCGCTACGAACAGCGCCACCGCAATGAAGGCGCCGATGAATGTCACGACGGTTGCGGAGTCTCCCGTGACGTCGTTCATGCGCTCTTCGATCAACTGGTCTTCTGTGGCGACTTTGTAGTCACCGGCAAGTTTCGCACCGTACGTGTTGCTGACCACCTCTTCAGAGCCGGCCAGGGCGTCTGCTATCGCGGACTGGACTTTCGAGGTGTCGGCTGACTTGTCTGTGAACACGCGCAGGTAGTTGAAACCCGGGTCCAGGTCGGCAATGCCGTGGTTGGTCACCTGGAGTGCGGCTGAGGGCATGGGGCCGATGCCGGTGATGGTGTAGGTGCGTTTGGTGTCCTGCCCGCCCTCGAAGGAGGGAACGCTCAGCTCAACTTGGTCTCCGACTTCCTTGTTTTCCTGTTCGGCGACTGAGGTGTCGAACAGGATCTGGTCGGCTTTGGTAGGCGCTTTGCCTGTTGTCACTTCGATGTGGCTGTTTTTGGGCCACACGGAGACTTCGGTGAATCCGCCGCTGGGCAGGCGTGCGAAGGTCGATTCGATTCGCTGTGTTTCTTTGACTCCCTTGATGCTGTTGATCTTCTTTTCTGTCGACTCTTCAAGGGGGTCGTAGTCGTTTGTCACCACAAGGTCCGCACCTGAATACTGAGCGGAGAATTCACCGCGGATGGTTTTGTTGAAGGATGCCAGCACACCGGTGACGGCAACGACGAATGCGACCGACACGATGATGGTCAGTGCCGCGGCTATCAGGCGTGCACCGCCGGAGCGCAGGTTTGCTTTGACGATCATTTGGTGACCTCCAGAAGTGCGTCGGAGATCGCCTCGACAGTCGGGGAGTAGAGCTCGCCCACCACGTATCCGTCAGCGAGCATCACGACGCGGTCGGCGTAGGCGGCGGCTGATGGGTCGTGGGTGACCATGACGACGGTCTGGCCCAATTCGCTTACGCAGCTGCGCAAGGTCTGCAGGACTTCGGTGCCGGTGCGTGTGTCGAGTGCGCCGGTGGGTTCGTCGGCAAACAGGACTTCAGGCTGGTTGACGAGTGCGCGGGCAACGGCGACGCGCTGTTGTTGGCCGCCGGAAAGTTCGTGGGGGCGGTGGCTCAGTCGGTCGGTCAGTCCGAGGTTTTCGACGATTGCTCGTTTGAATTCCTGGTTGACTTTGCTGCGAGCCAGTTTGGCCGGGAGCATGATGTTTTCATCGGCGGTCATTGCGGGGATCAGGTTGAACGCCTGAAAGACGAACCCCATGTGGTTGCGCCTGATTTTCGTCAGGGCGGAGTCGCTGATGCCGGTGATTGCCCGTCCGGCCAGGGTCACGGAGCCGCTGTCGGGGCTGTCCAATCCGGCCAGTATGTGCATGAGGGTCGACTTGCCAGACCCGGAGGGCCCCATGATCGCGGTGAACTTACCGGCCTGAATGTCGATGCTGAAGTTGTCGAATACGGTCAGGCGGGCTTCGCCGGTGCCGTAGGACTTGCTGATGCCGCGGGCGCTGATCGCGGTTGAGTGCGCTGTGGAAATCGTCATGTTTCCACTTTCGCGAGCTCGTCAGCTCAGATCATCGGCCCGTGGGATGCTCCTGAAAGGTGTTCCTCATCCCTGAGGATGAGGTTCATACGATTCCCGTCTCGTACGCCAGGATGACGGCGTGGATGCGGTCGCGCACTCCGAGTTTTGCCAGGATGTTCCGGACGTGGGTTTTGACTGTGGGTTCGGCCATGAACAGTTCGTCCCCGATTTCCGCGTTCGACTTCCCCTGCGCGATCAGCTGGAAGACTTCGCGTTCGCGCGCTGTGAGCCGCTCCAGTTTCTGGGCGTGTTCGGTGGGTGGGGCGGGTTCTGCGATGACGGTCTGCAGCAGCCTGCGGGTGGTCGATGGTGCGATGACGGCGCCACCCGTGTGGGCTTGTCGTATGGAGTCGAGCAGCACCTCGGGGCGGGCGTCTTTCAGCAGAAAACCGCTGGCCCCTGATCGCAGAGCCGATAGCGCGTATTCGTCTGTGTCGAATGTGGTGAGCACGATGACGGTGGGCACGCGGGGGAGCTTCCGGGCATCGCCGAGCGCCATGATTTCAGCTGTGGCGGACAGTCCGTCAAGGACGGGCATGCGGATGTCCATGAGAACAACGTCGACTGCCTGTGCCGCAACGGTGTTGACGGCCTCACGGCCGTTTTCTGCCTGAGCGATGACCTTCATGTCGTCTTGTGAGTCGATCACCATCGCGAATCCAGCCCGTACAAGAGCCTGGTCGTCAACAAGAAGTACGCGAATGGTCATGAGTTGTCCTCGGGCAGTGTCAGCTGAACTGAGAATCCGGTGTCTGTCGGTTCGGCGGTGAGCGTGCCGTTGTGAACGCGCGCTCGCTCTTTCATGCCCTGAATGCCGGCGCCGGAACCCGGAACGGCTGAACGGTCAGCGTGCCCGGTAGAGGTGATGTCGGCGATGAGCTCTTTGTCGCCCGGCCGTACGGTGACGGATGCGCGGGCGTGTGGTCCGCCGTGTTTCATTGTGTTGGTGAGTGCTTCTTGCACGACACGGTATACGGCAAGTTCGGCTGCCGGCGACAGGGTGGGGAGGTCGGGGGAAACTTCCAGCGTGACATCAAGGCCGGCTGAGCGGACGTTGTCGATGAGGGTGCCGAGGTCGCTGATGGCTGGCATGGGTGCGGTTTTCTGTCCGGGTTCTCTGTCGCGCAGGACCCCGAGGATGCCGCGCAGGTTTCCCAGGGCTTCGCGCCCGGTGTCGGCAATCGTTTCCAGTGCTGCCACGGCCGCTTCGGGTGAGCGCGCGGCAGCGTAGCGGCCGCCGTCGGCCTGGGTGATGATGACCGACATGGAGTGGGCGATGATGTCGTGCATTTCTCGGGCAATGCGCATGCGTTCGGCATCAGAGGCCAACCGGATTTCGTTTTCGCGTTCTCGTTCAAGCAGTGCGCTGCGTTCAGCTATCCGCTGGAGTTCGTCGGTTCTGCGGCGGCGGTAGTCGCCTGTGGCCCAGGCGAATGCGACTGCAGCCAGGGGGAACACAAAGAACGCGGAAACGTACATCAGCAGGTCACCGGGCGTAACATCCTTGATTCGCGCACCCTCCAGGTACATCATGGCCGAGACGCTCACAAGGAAGATCAGAGATGCTGCCGCGCCCAGGGCAAGGAAGATCTTGCCCCAACGGCGGGGAGCATATGCGGTGACTGCGTGAACCGTGATGGGAACTGCCAGCAGTGTGGGATGTGGGTATCCGCCTGTCAGGGCGTAACCGAGACCTGTCGCTGCCACTGCCCAGCCGGTGACCAGCGGGAATGTGCGGCGGAAGGTGAGTGCGGCGCCCATTGCACCCAGGAGCACCATGTGGATGATGCCGCGCACATCGTCTTCATAGAACCGAAAGCTGAACGCGATGAGCATCAGGGGAGCGGCGAAGAGCAGCGAGTCAACAATCCATTTATGGGTCGAGAAAAACTGCGATGCCCTCACGTGCCACGGTTCTGCCATGACAGTAAGTCTAGGAAGCCCCAGGGTGGGCTTTCATCGTCCCGCGGGATGAGTTCTGCGCTGTGGGATATGATCCTGCGGGGTGCATTGGCGAGGTGCCGCTCGGGTCCGCGCTCGCTTTTTGGGCCGCTGACCTGTGTTCATTCTGTATTTAACCAGGTGGGACTGCTGATTCAGATTGGTCTGTGAGGGTAAGCGAGACCCTGCTCTGATCGTCAATGGAGATCACCCATGCCCCGCTCTCAGCGCTTCGGCGCGTTTGTTCTTGCTGCCGCTGTCATCGGAACGCTGACCCCGTCGACAGCTGTTTTTGCCGCTCTGCCGGCAGCCCAGGAAGCTTCTTCGGAAGAACCGGCGAAGGATACCTCCGCCTCGGAACCTTCAGAAGAACCCAAGCCTTCGGAAGCTGCCGAAGCTCCGGCCAGGCCCACCTCGGAACCTTCTGAAGACCCGAAGACCCCGGAAGCTGACGCCCCGGCAACTCCTAACTCGGAGCCTTCGGAAGCAGCGGAAGAAGAGGAAGAAGCGAAGACCGGCAAGGTTGATTTCCGTCTGTTCCGTGACGAGAACCTCAACAATACGTATGAGGATGAGGACTCCCACGATGGCTACGTGAACCTGAAGAACCAGAAGACCGGTGAGTGGTTTAAGGTTCTGCCCGGTTCCTTGCAGAAGCAGGGTCTGCCGGCTGGCACGTACACGGTGTACATGCGTGATGCTTCGATCGCGGATGGTTTTGGTGTGGTTGTCGATGCTAAGGGCAAGCGTCTGCCTTTCGCTGAACTGAAAGAGCAGAACGACGCGACGTATATTGACGAAGACAGCGGGGAGACGGCGGAGACTGTTACTGATACCGGTCGTTTTGTCACCACCACGATCGAGGTGAAGGCCGGGGAAACTGCCACCGCTCACTATGCGTCGACGCGGATCGACGCTGCAACGAAGGTCACCCTGGATGGTGAGAACGTCCCCACCGATGTGTATTTCAAGGACGGCAACCGGAAGCTGAAGTCCTTTGAATCGGACTCCGGTTACCTGGCTTCGGATGACGCTTCGAAGAAGGCACGCCATTTCTTCTCTGAGGAATGGATCACGGTCGGTGTGAACACGGTGGCCGGTCAGCGTGTGAAGAATGTGACCGTCGGCGGTCTGGGTGCCGGTAAGACTGTCGAAGCTGAGAAGGTTTCCGCGACGGAGTACCGCGTGAAGCGCTCAGAAATGGGGGATGATTTCGGTCGCTTCGAGTTCAAGGTCGAACTGGAGAAGACTGCTGAGTTCGGCAAGGTCGACTTCCGTCTGTTCCGCGATGAGAACCTCAACAACACGTACGACAGCGGCACTGACGAGGACCTGGATGACTATGTGAACCTCTTCAATGAGGACACCAAGGAATGGTTCAAGGTTCTTCCCGGTTCGCTGCAGAAGCAGGGTCTGCCCGCAGGCAAGTACACGGTGTATATGCGCACTCAGGGGACCGCGCAGGGCTTCGGTGCGATTGTCGATGCCGACGGTAAGCGCCTGCCCTTCGAGACGCTTGAGGGCAAGAATGAAGCCGTGTACATCGATGAAGGCAACGGCAAGCAGACAGGAACCGTCACTGACACCGGCCAGTTTGTCACCACCACGATCGAGGTGAAGGCCGGGGAGACGGTCGAGGCTCACTATGCGTCGAGCCGCATTGATGCTTCCGCGAAGATCAAGGATGACGGTGTGGAAAGCGTCTACTTCAAGGACGGCGACACGAAGCTGGGTGCGTTCGCTTCGGATGCTGGCTTCCTCGCCACTGCAGACGCAGAAAAGAAGATCCGTCACTTCTTCACAGAAGACACGGTGACCCTGGGCGTCAACCTGAAGGACGGCCGCCGGGTTGTCAAGGTCGAGGTGGAGCCGTCGGCTACTCGTGGTGGCGAGACTCGTGTGCTGTACGATGCCGAAGCTGCAGCACCTTCTGCTGACCCGGAGGCAACGCCTGCCGCCGCACCGGTTGCCTTCGCTGCGGCCTCTGCCGCTGAAGCATCGGCCGAACAGGAGCCCACAGAGTTCTCGATCAAGCGTTCGGAAATGGGCGATGACTTCGGCCGCTTCGAGTTCGTGGTGACCACGGGACCGAAGGAAGACCCCACCGACGAGCCGACGGATGAGCCGACGGACGATCCAACCGACGAGCCGACGGATGAGCCGACTCAGGACCCGACGGATGAGCCTACCGACGAGCCGACGGATGACCCGACGGATGAACCGACCGACGAACCATCCCAGGATCCGACGGAGGGTGCAACCGACGGTTCGACCGAAGGCGGCTCCGCAGCTCCTGCACCCGGTGAGTCCGATGGCAATGGCAGCACCGGCGGTTCCACGGAGAGCGGCAGCGGCTCGACCACGGGCAGCGCGTCTGACAGCAGCTCATCGCAGAAGGGTTCAATGCCGCGCACTGGTGTCAGTGTCGGCATGAGCCTGGCGGCTGGGCTGGGACTCATCGCGGTTGGTTCTCTGCTGGTTGCACGCCGTCGCAAAGGCTGAGTGCTGAACGTGTGATCGCAGCTGAATAGAGCACGGTGCGGGCGAGGAACACCTCGCTCGCACCGTGTTTTTGCGCCTTCACCGGACGGGTGCTCTACGCCGGCATCCACCCGAAGACTCCGTAACTGTTTCAGAAACGATTCCACAGACTAACGATTCCGAATATCTGCACGAATAAACATATAAGTGCTTTTGCATCCTATTAACGGCTCTTTATGCAAATGACAAAACACCCCTTTTCTGGGTAATTTAATTCTCGCTGAGTTTCTGTATTGAGAATGCTGACCATTGAAGGAGGGGCTCATGCGCGGTCTGTTCGCGGTCTGTACCTCGTTTGCGGCGGTTGCGGCTACGGCTGCCGCGTTCGCTGCGGCTCCTGCTCTCGCAGGGCCGGATGACGATCGCAGTGTCGAAACACAGGCGCACATCGATGCGCCGAAGGTCTTCTGGAATAAAGAGGTGAACTCGTTCGTCATCAATTCCCAGGCGGGCGGGAAAAACGTTCCACTGGATGAAACGGCCAATTGGGTTGGCCGTGGCTATAACGATGACGGCAGCCAGAATTATGTTTTCCCGATTACGGATGATCCCCGCCTGAACTTCCTGGGCAAGGATGGTCAGCTGCTCTACATGGCACCGCAGGTCCCGGGCCCGGGCAACAGCCCCATCTGGTCGGGCTTCGGCGCCGACACCGCTGTGCCCATTGAAAACTTTCTTGACGGGAACTTCGCTTTGGAGCTCGTCGGCTTCAACGGTCCGGGCGAAATGAACATGTTCAACTATTCGACGTTCGGCAGCCTGCCCGTGACGCGCCTGTTCTCGTCACATGACAACGTTTCGCGGACCGTGTGGCTGGATCCGGGCACGCACACGCACAACATCACAACGTTCACAAAGCCCGGCCGCTATGAGGTCACTTTCGATGCGAGCGCTCGCACGACTGATGGCGCTTTCACTGCTTCGAAGCCCACAACCCTGGTGTGGCGTGTGGGCGGCACGAACCCGGCTGATGAAAAGCTCGGTGATGTTAAGACCGCCTACAACAATGCCGGGAACGTTAGCGGCACCTCGTCCCCGAACTTCATAATCGCCCCGCACTCAGGCAGCGAAAAAGACGGTGACAAGAACCTGACCGATCTGACTTTCGACGCCGGCACTGAAGCCGCCGAGGGCACGGTCGTGTTCTACATCGACGGCTATCACCTTGCTGAGGTCCCGGTGAAGAACGGCAAGGCGACGTGGAGTGAAATGATCGGCTCCACCTCGTCAACCTTCCAGGCAGTGTTCGTGCCGACCAAGGGTGCGGCACGCTGGGTCAGTGCGCCGCTTACCTCGAGTACCGGGCAGAAGCCGGTGTCCACGAATCAGCCGGGGGAGTTTCCGCAAGAAACCCCAGCAGCACCTGCCGGCGGCTTCTCAAACGGCGAGGTGAAGGTCGGCTCCCGTGATGTCTCTGTCAGTGCTCGTACGCAAAGCGACGACAACAGGGTCACGATTGAAACGAAGCCCGCGGATGATTCGCTCATCTACAACGTCGCGGGTGGTTTCTATGAAGAGGGCTATGACGAACCCACCTGCTCTGTTGATGGTGTCAGCGGTCCGGGGCGGAGAAACCTCGAGGTGGATCGTGAGTACTGCAAGGGCGATGAGTACACGCTGAAGCTGACGCTGGAACCGCAGCCGCGTGCGGCGATCGGCAATACGGACACAGTTGATCTGGGCAAGGTCAGCAGTGCCGGTAAGACCGTGGAGACTCGCTTTTCTGAAATCGGTGCGGGCGCAACTCCGCCACCGGGTAACGGCGGTGAAGAACCCGGCCCTGGAGACGGCGGCACGAAGCCGAAGCCGGGGGATGGGACTCCGCTGCCGGATCCGGGTGACGGAAATGACGGTTCTGACGGGGACCTCCTGAGCACGCCTGTCACAATCAGCCGTGGGCATGTAGACCTGCGCGCAATGGATCACAAGGGCGAATTCTCTGTGGCCCTCGGTGATGATTCGCGTCAGCATGCCACGGAGTCGGTGACGCGCACGATTGATTCGACGACGCTGGCAGTCACGAAGCTCGCGAAGGTCAAGCGTGAAGGCAATGCGCTTGCCGATCCGAGCTACGACGTTCTTGGGCCAAAGGGCTCTGAGCTGTATGTTCTGCCGCAGGCTCAGCAGCCGGGCCGGGTGTGGCCGGGCTTTTCGAGCGAAACACTTGACCGCGCGAAGTACCCCGAAGGTGCGACGATGACGCTCAAACCGGTGAGCGCACCTGAGGGTGGCAAGTGGTTTGCCTACACGGAGAATCTGGGCGCGATCCAGAAGATGTACGCCTCGAGCGACAAGGCTTCCGACATTCCACTGCCGCCTGGCACACACATGCACACAGCGTGGGCCTTCACGAAGCCCGGAACGTACACGATTGACGTGACCGCGCGAGCTAAGCGGGACAGCGGCGGTGAGCGCAGCGCCGGTGGTGAAGTGCAGGCGAAAACTCAGCGGCTGACCTTCGAGGTAGTGCAGAAGTCTGCCGGTGGCGAGGTGCCGGGTGACGGATCTGGCGAGGTGCCGGGTGATGGGCCTGGCGAGGTGCCGGGTGACGAATCTGGTCAGGAACCAAGCGTGCCAGAAGCTCCCGGCGGTGAGTCGGGTGATCAGGGCGGCACGAACCCGGGTGCAGATGCCCCGGAGGCTCCGGGCGGCAATCCGGGTGAGCAGGGCGAGGAGCCCGGTGCGGAACAGCCGAGTGCAGATTCAGGTGAAGATTCCAACGCTGACGCAACGGGCGCCTCGGGTGGTGACGTTAGCAGTGCATCAAACGGTTCGGCAGGTGCTGCTGATGGTGCCGCTTCGGGTGGAACTGCTTCGGGTGGTGGCGGGACTCTGCCGCGCACCGGTGCGACGCTCCTGCCCCTTGGGATGTTAGCCGGTGTTCTCGTTGGTGGGGGTGCTGTGCTGGTGGCAGCTGGTCGCCGTCCAATTCGGCCACACGAAAAGCGCAGAAATCGATAGGATTTTCCGTAAGCACCTGGCGACGCTGGAGGGAACACAGTGACTGCATCCGATTTCGAGGTGGACCTCGACTCCGCCGAATCGATCCTGGAGATTACGGGCTGGTGCCTGCGCGCAGACGAGCGGCTCAACGAGGAAAAACCGTGGGACGGCTTTGTGATCCTGACCGGTTTTGAGGAGGCGCACGCGGCGATGCAGGCATGGCGGTTTGTCGGTGAAGAGACCCTGCCCACGGGGGTGAACATTGCCAATCCGGCGTTCAACCTTGACGTGATGGAACGGCTGCGTGAGCTCACTGCCGACCCCGAACGCGGTGAATGGCAGACCTGGGTCATTCTCTATGACCTCGCCAGCGACTCCTTCGATCACATCTTCCTGTGGCCGGGAGAAGATGCGGGGTACAACGTGATCGGCTACGACACCCCGATGTCGACGATTGAAGCACTGAATCCCGCCCATCCTGCTGAAGAGCCGCAATGGCTGACTGCGGCCAGGGGTAAGCCGCCCGTCTGACGACATTGGAGGAAGCGCAGTGACTGCGCCCGATATCCAGGTGAATTAAGACTCTGCGATTCGATCCTGGAAGCCATCGGCCGTCATCCAGGGATTCCAGCGCCGCTAACCCTGCTTCGGCTGGGACTCCTGCCGCTGCTGGTTGGGGTCCCCGCAGTACCGCTGCTGGTTCGGCGCAAACTGTTGGGGCGGATACTGTTGAGGCGGCCCGGCATGGGCGGTCCGGTTCTTGCGTCGAGTCAGGACGATGATGAGCACCAGGACGACGATGAGTGCAAGGACGACGATGGCCCCCGCGGCAATCGCGACCACAGCGAGGGTCGGGAAACCTGCGGGCTGGGTCGGCGTGGCGGCCGTTTCCTTATCAGACGAGGTATCGCTCCCGTTACCCCATTCCCCGGCGTTCGGGGCCATCCCCAGCCAGCCTTCGTCTTTCGCCACCTGGGGCAGCCACCTGACGGCCTCCGGGTCGACGCCCGCATCAACCTTGTAGTGCTCGGGATAGGCCATTGTCGACTCGTCCGCGAAGCCGTCGCACAGTTCACGCACGACATCCCACTGTGGATCATCGTTGGCCGTACCGGGATAGGTGATGGGCTCATCGGGATACTGCATCGGGTCATTGTCGATAAACGCAACCGGATCGATGACACCAAACCCGAGCTCACTGCTCTGGCGCCCGCCGTTGCTCGCCGTTTCCGTCAGCGAGTGAATGAGTTGGTGATAGGTCGCATCGGGCCATTTTTGGTGTCCGAGCGCCAGCGTTCCCGCAACGATCGGCGACGAAAAGCTCGTGCCTGCACCATTGGACACCAGTTTTCCATCCGCCTCGCGCAAGGTGAGCTTCTCCCCGGGCGCCGCAACCGTGAGCCCCTCACCTGCTGCTGCCCAGTTCGTAGCTGCTGCGCCCGGCTTCGAGGCGGTCACCGACACCACACCCGGTAGGCCTGCCGATTCGGCGGAGACATTCCGGTCGTTTCCCGCACCGGTTATGAGCGCCTTGCCGCGCATCTGCCAGTAGGCATTCTGGTAGCTGGACGGCTGGGTCGGCCCGAGTCTCGACATCGACATAATGTCGGCCCCACGCTTTTCGGCCTCCATCATGCGTCCGCCACCGAGCACCACCATCTCATCGCAGTCGGACGGCCAGCCCGATGAGGACGGGGTCAAGGCAAAGGGCTGTTCCATGACGAGTAGCTTTGCTTTCGGCGCCACCCCTTGAATACGCCCGTTGCCACCCTGTCCGACGATCATCGTCGCCACCTGAGTCCCGTGCGCAACGGACTCCTGGTAAGTGGCCCCGTCAAGATCTACGGCGCTCTTCGAGGCTTCCCGCATCGGCAGGCATTCATCGGGCATCGGCACGAATTCGATATCAGCGCCCTTGAGGTCGGGGGAGTTGAGGTCGACGCCCGTTTCCGCGATAGCGATCGTCACCCCAGACCCATCGAGGCCCTGATCGCGCAGCTTCACGTAGCCCAGTTCATCGTCAAACCACGGCGAGGCATCGCCGGCAGCAACCGACGGAGCGAGTGGGATGACAATGCTCCCGGCCATTGTGACGGCGGCAAGAAGAGCGCCCCAGATCCGCCGGCCTACGGTTCGGCCCCGGGCCGTCCCATACCGTGACGCCGTCACATCAGTCGGGGAATCCTCAACGCGCATTACCGGGGTCCTCTCACCTCGGGCCAACATGAAATAAGCCGCGGCGACGCCCCCAACCCTAGACGCCACCCGTCAAAACTAGTGCGCATGGATGAACACCACGTGAACCATGCCACCACATAAAACGAAGGCTGCCTCTCGGATACGCACCCGGCGGTCGAACCTTTCCCATGCTTGTGAACGAAGATCGCCGACCCTGCCTTTTCGGCGAGTTGTAATCCACCACGGCCACGTAACGGTCTGCGGGTTTCAGTCCATTTCGGTCACACGAAAAGCGTAGAAACCGATAGGATTTTCCGTAAGCACCTGGCAACGCTGGAGGGAACACAGTGACTGCACCCGATATCGAGGTGGATTACGACTCTGCCGATTCGATCCTGGAAGTCATCGGCCGGTGCCTGCGGGTGGACAGGAAACTCAATCAGCGCAAGCCGTGGGACGGTTTTGTGGTTGTGTCCGGTTACGAGCCGGGGCACTCAGCTCACCAGGCATGGCGGTTTGTCGGTGAGGAAACGTGGATCACCACAGTGTCCGCGCTGAATCCGGCGTTGAACGAGGCGCTGATCGCGCGGCTTCGGGAACTGACTGCAGATCCCGAGCGTGGTGATTGGCAGACCTGGATTGTCCGATACGACCTTGCCAGCGACAGGTTCGACCACACGTTCCTATGGCCTGGGGAAGACGACGGCTACAACGTCCTTGCCTATGACACCCCGATGTCGGCGATCGAAAAACTGAACCCGGCCCGCCAAGCAGAATAAGGTCAAGTCCTTTTGTGTGGTGTATGAAATCGTT